>JBIOVE010000070.1:0-8449 GCA_044867565.1 Candidatus Udaeobacter sp.
CGCAGCGTGATGAAATCATCGCCCGCGAAATGGGCTGGACGCAATTGCTCGACGCGACGGATTGGAGTGCGGAGGTCGATGCACTGCTCGACGAAGACACCGACGAAGAGAACGGTCTCGGCGTGGATCAGGCAGCGGAGTTAGCCGAAACCTTTGAGGAGCATAGCCTGTATCGCGCCGCGTTCGCCCTGACGATTTGGATCGATCAACTGTTCGATCAAAACGCTTCCCTTCAAAACGAACCGGCAGCGGTAAAGCTGGCTACGCACTCTGCGCTGGCCAGCGCCAAGCTGGCAGCGGCTCTGAGCAACGACCATGTCGACGAAATCGGGATGACGATTGCGTACTTGAAGCGGGCTTTGAAGGCCATCACGATTTCGATGGATGCGGCGGCGCAACTGCGAAAGCCTTCGAAGCTGATTACCCCGGTGCAGCATGCGGTGCTGCAACAGCGGCTCTTCCAAGTGCGCGACGGCATCATCACCTTGATGGGCGAATATCGCGGCGAGTGGCGACGCCGTTTTGGCTCAGAGGGCTCTCGGAGTTGAATGAAATAGGGCCAGTTCCGTCCAATCATGCAAACGGAAGCGACTCTGGCTCAGGCCGATGTGTCGGAATTGGACTTGGTGAAGCGATGCCAGGCTGGTGATACCGAGGCATTCGACGAGCTGGTAACTCGCTACCGAACACGAGTTTTCGGGATGATTTACAACATGGTCCATAGCGAGCAGGACGCCTGGGATCTGGCTCAGGACAGCTTCGTGAAAGCCTGGAAATCAATCCAACGCTTTCGCGGGCAATCCTCGTTTTATACCTGGATTTATCGAATCGTCATGAACGTGACGATCGACTGGGTGCGCAAAAAACAGATTAAAGGCGGAGGCGCCGAGTTCGACGACGCGATCCAACTAAAGGAAATCGACCCGGCATCCAAAACGGTGCCGAAAGCGGATGCGTTGCCCTATGAGACAATGGAGCGGAGCGAGGTCCGGGCACGGATCGACAGGGCAATCGCGCAGCTCTCGCCCGAGCATCGCGCTGTCATTTTGATGAAGGAAATTGAAGAGATGCAATATCACGAAATCGCAGAAACGCTCGGGTGCTCGATTGGCACAGTGATGTCGCGCCTTTTTTACGCGCGCAAGAAATTGCAAAATTTGCTGAAGGATGTTTATGAAAACATTTGAAGAAAAGTGGACCGCATGGCTGGATGGCCAGCTCAGCGACAGGGAGCTGACGGAATTCGAAGCGTCGCTGTCGGACAAAGCTGCCGCTGAAGCAGAAAAAGCGGATGCGAAGAAACTCGGCGCGCTTTTGAAGCGCGAGCTCGGCGCAAACGCGCTGGCGAACGAAGAGTTTTTCAACCATCAGCTCCGGGAAAGAATCGCGCGAGAAAGCGTTGTGCCTTCTCGGGAGTCCCGCGGCCGCCGGAGCGAGGTTTCCACGTGGTGGACGATTCGCCGGCTGCTGTGGACCGGAACCGCGTCTCTCGCTGTCTTTCTGGTTTTTGCGATTTTCGTCATGCGCGACAAGACTCCAGTCAGGCAGTCCGAATATCTGACGCAGATTCTTAACGCGCGCGTCGATCCGGTCGTTAGCCCCAATGCCACGATTTCGATGTTTGAAGCAAAAGAAGACGGGGTAACGGTGCTCTGGACTGAGGGACTGCAGTCGTTGCCCGCGGATTACGCAGCCAAATAATCGCCCCATGGGTCGCTCGCTGCCACTCCTCATCGCTATCATGGCGCTGATCGTGAGTGCGGCCCCGAAAGCCTTCGGGGCAGAGACGGTTTGGAGCGGGCTCGTCATCGCGGAGAATGTCGCGCAGCCGCAACCGATCCCGCCGGAATTGACTCAGATCGAGCGATCCCTGAAGAGACTTTTCGGATACAATCAATTTCAAGTCATTGGCCAGTCGAGCAAGGCGCTCAAAACCGGCCAGGAAGACTGGCTCGCGACGAGCAAATTTTTCGGTCTGCACGTCGATGCGGGAGGCGAGAGCGAAGCCGGTTACGTTCTCAATCTAAAACTTTACAAAGAGAAAGAGCTTCTGCTCGAAACCGATGCCAAATTGAGTAAACGAAGTCCGCTCGTGATCAAAGGCCCGCAGGTTGGCGGCGGACAACTGCTCTTAGTGTTGGTTGTTCAGTGAGGGTGGATCGAGCCCCGAACGCTTTCGGGGTTCGATGCCAAAGTTTGGCGGCGAAGCCGCATTCACTAAATCGCCCGCAGCGCGGTCGATCCACCTTTGCAGATGCAAACTTCGGCGCGCTTTGTTTAGTGCGGAAATGCGCGCGCCGCTTCTTTTTTCCCTTGGTCTATTTTTCGCTACGTTCCCCGCCAGCATGCGCGCGGAAAAACCTTTCAAATTTGAGGAGACCCCGGGGAAGCTCTCGAAAGAAGTCGTCCCGATAGAGTATTCGGTTCGGATCGTCCCCAACATCGACAAGTTCACCTTCACTGGCACAGAAACGGTGAAGCTGAGCGTGCGGCGCCCTGTTCATCAACTGGCATTGAATGCGCTCGAACTCGAAGTCGGAGACGCGTCTCTCGATGGAAATGCGCTGCCCAAATCTGCAATCAAGATCGATAAGAAGAACGAACTGCTTACCCTGGCGTTGCCGTCGGAACTTGCAGCCGGTGACCACACCCTCGCGCTGAGCTTCACGGGCAAGATTAATCAGCAGGGCCAGGGACTTTTTTACATGCCTTACCAGGAGCAGGGCAGCGGCACGAAAAAGATTATGCTCGGAACGCAATTCGAAGCGACCGATGCCCGCCGATTTTTCCCTTGCTGGGACGAGCCCGTTTTCCGTGCGCGCTTTCAATTGACGGTAGTTGTGCCTGAAAACTGGCTCGCCGTATCGAACATGCCAGTCAAAAGCGAAAAGAAAATCGCTGGAGGAAAAGAGGTGCGCTTCGCCGCGACTCCGCCGATGTCGAGCTATCTAAATGTTTTCGTCGCGGGCGAACTCGATCTCATCGAATCGCGAAGCGGGCCCACACAGCTGCGTGTGATCGCGACGAAAGACAAAGCGGAAACGGGTCGCTACGCGCTCGAAGCCACGGCTCAGATTCTGAAATATTACAACGATTATTTCGGTGTCCCTTATCCCTTGCCGAAGCTGGATCAAATTGCTCTGCCCGGCGGCTTCGGCGGCGCGATGGAAAATTGGGGCGGAATTACCTATTACGAGTCTGCGCTTTTATTTGATCCGAAAAGCTCCTCCGTGCAGACGAAGCAAAACATTTATGAAGTGCTCGCGCACGAGATCGCGCATCAGTGGTTCGGCGATCTCGTGACGATGGCCTGGTGGGACAACCTGTGGCTCAACGAAGGGTTTGCTTCCTGGATGGGCACGAAATGCACGGCGCGTTTCAATCCGAAATGGGAGGTTTGGCTGCGCAGAAACTTGCCGCGCGATCCCACGCGGCGCGTCGGTATCGCCAGGGAGCAGGCAATGGAAGGCGATGCAAGATCGACAACGCATCCGATTCAGCAGCCCATCGCGACCGAAGCCGAAGCCAGCAGTGCCTTCGATGATATCACCTATAAGAAAGGCCAGTCATTTCTGCGAATGCTGGAGAGTTTTCTAGGCGAGGATGTTTTCCGCGAGGGAATTCGCCGTTACATGGCCGCGCACAAATATTCGAACTCCACGACCGCGGATTTGTGGAATGCGCTTTCGGAAACGTCAAAGAAGCCGGTCGGGGAAATTGCGGCCGGTTGGACAGAGCAACCCGGATTTCCAGTGGTGAAGGTTAAGCGAGAAGCAGGCGACAAGGTTGCGCTCACGCAGGAACGCTTCACTATCAGTTTCAAGAACGCTCCGCCGTTGGAATGGAAAATCCCGCTAACGTATGCGGTCGTTGGACAGACGCCTGCGACTTTGCTGATGACCAGCAAGACCGGCAATCTGGAAAACATTCCCGCGGATCGAGCGTTCAAGTTGAATGTAAACGGGGCTGGAAATTATCGCGTCGAATACGACGAGCCCTCATGGAACTTGCTGCTTCAAGCTTTGCCCAATTTGGGCGTTGAAGATCGCGTCAACCTCCTGAGCGATGCGTGGGCGCTGGTCCAGGCCAATCGCGCGCCGATCTCACTCTATTTCGGGTTAGTGGAAAAATTGCCCGCATCGAGCGAGCTCGCCGAGCGCGAGCAGCTCATCAATGTGCTGGATTTTATCGACCGGCTGCTCATCGGCAGTCCGGAACGGGAAAAATTTCAGAGCTACGCAAGATCACTCTTGCGTCCCACGTTTGACACGCTCGGCTGGGAGCCGAAGGCGGGCGAACCGCCTACCGCCGGAAGCCTGCGTGCGAGCTTAATCAATGCACTGGGAAATTTGAACGATCAGAAAATTATCGCGGACTGTCGCGAGCGCTTCGGAAAATATCTCACCAGTCCGCAGTCGGTCGTACCCGATCTTCGTCCGCCAGTTTTTGCGGTAGTTGGACGTTATGCGGATGAAAAAACATGGAACCAGCTTCACGAGCTGGGTCTGAAGACGACGAGCATTGAGGAAAAGCAAAATTATTACAACGCGCTGGCTGGCGCGGCCGATCCCAAGCTGGTGAAGAAAACGCTTCCCATTGCGCTGACCGATGAGCTGCCAACGAGCCGGGCGATATTTCTCGTCTCGCGAGTCGCCCGGGAAAGCGATCATCCGGAGATTGCGTGGGATTTTGCGAACACGAACATGAAAGCGCTGCTCGCCAAGACCGATGCGCTTGGCGCTAACAGGTATGCGCCTGGCCTGTTCACCTTCTTCTCGGACAATTCACGCGCCAATGAGCTAAAGACCTACGCAAAGACTAATTTGCCAGCGACAAGCGCGCCGGAAGTCGCAAAAGCGGTGGATGAAATTCAGTTTCGTTCCGAATTCAAAACACGTCTCACGCCTCAATTGACCCCGAAAGCTTTCGGGGTTGAGCGCCTGGATCAATAGGAAGAACCGCTGACAATAAGAAATCAGAGATCAGAAATGAGAAATCCGAGAGATCACTGATCACTATTCTGTGGCGTGATCCACAGGCGCATCGGAATCATGGATGATTCAACGAAACCATGTCGCCGGAAGAATTCCTGCGCCACGTTTTCCGGCCGATCGGTCAAGAGAGTGACGCGGAGAAAATTTTTCTGCTTCGCGAAATCGATCGCGTGTTGGAGGAGTTTTGAGCCGTAACCTTTTCCCTGGTACTTTTTATGGACGACCAGGTCCTCGAGCAGGATGACGAAACCGCCTTCGGCCGTGCTGATCGTAAAGAGCAAGTTGATCATCCCGACAATGGCGCCATCGCAGCGCAGCACAAAGACGCGTCCACGACTGGGTTGTTCGAAAATCAAGCGCAAGCCGCGAAGCTGTTTTTCCTTGTCCGGGCGAAAATCGCTTTCCTGCGCAAACAACTCGCCGAGCATCTCCGACAATTCGTCCAGGTCGGCCTCGGTTGCTGGCTCGATTACGACATTTGCGCTCATTGTTTGCACCGCTTATTTCAAAAATCGGAGGCGCTGGCAATCTTCTAATGAAGACCAGGATTTAATCACGAATGGACACCAATAAACACGAATTTACGAAAATAACTCTCGGCCATTCCTTCGCGAGCATCCTTCCGTTCTTCGTGTGCATTCGTGTTCACTAGTGGTTAATTCTTTGGAGTTTCACGGCGATTGACATTGCCGTGCTCATTCCTACTGTAACCGCTCTCAACTCGGGCCGAAGCTATTTCTCGGTTTTATGAAACGGACTTACCAGCCATCCAAGCGAACACGCAAACGCCAGCACGGTTTTCGTGCTCGCATGAAAACGAAAGCGGGTCGCGCCACGCTGGCACGCCGGCGGCAACGTGGCCGCAAGCGCTTGCTCCCGAAAGGCGTCGAGAAGCATTACGCCCGCCATACGCAGGCGTAATTTCACGTTGCGAGCGCAAGGTCTCACTCGAGATTTTGTTTATTGGGGGGCCGGTTTTTCTAGAAATCGAGAATCGACAATCTAAATCGGAAATTGTAAACGCACCGTTAGCTCAATTGGCAGAGCAAGTGACTCTTAATCACTGGGTTGCAGGTTCGATTCCTGCACGGTGCATCTTCGCTGGTAGGGCGAGACTCAGCTTGCCCTGAGCTTGTCGAATGGGAGCCGACGAAATTCTTCAATCCACATATTTTTGCGCGATCGGCATGCGGCGCCCAACGCCGAAAGCGCGGCTCGTTACTTTAAATCCGGGCGCAGCCTGCTCGCGTTTATACTCATTCAAATCGACACGGCGCTGCACCCAGCGCACCGTTTTCTCGTCAAATCCATGCGCGATAATATCGCGCGCACTTAGATTCTCCTCGACATAGAGCCGCAAAATTTCGTCGAGAACGTCATAGGGCGGCAGCGTGTCCTGATCGGTTTGATTTGGCTTTAGCTCCGCGCTCGGCGGCTTTTCGATGATCGATCTTGGAATGATCCCAGCCGCGCCGGAGGTCGCCGCGGCGGCCGAGGGCGGATCGCCTTTGTGGCATGATCGCGCGGAATAATCGGAGTTGATCCAGCGCGCCAGCTCGTAAACCATTGTTTTCGGCACATCGCTGATCACGGCCAGCCCGCCCGCCATGTCGCCGTAAAGAGTGCAATAACCGACAGCAAGCTCGCTTTTATTCCCAGTCGTGAGCAACAGATGCCCGAATTTGTTTGAGAGCGCCATCAGCGTCATCGCGCGCAATCGCGGCTGCATATTTTCCTCGGTCTCGTTTTCAGGCAGTCCCTTAAAAGTTTCAGCGAACTGTCCCTGGAAAGCTTTGAATGAATCGGTGATTGGAATTTCGAGGCATTTAATGCCGAGATTGCGCGCGAGCGCGAGCGCATCCTCAATGCTGCCGCGCGATGAGTACGGGCTCGGCATGGAAACTCCAGTCACATTCTCCGCTCCGAGTGCATCGACCGCGATGACCGCTGTCACTGCGGAATCGACGCCGCCGCTCAGGCCGAGCACGGCCGAATGGAAGTTGCACTTGCGGAAATAATCGCAAACCCCCAGGGAAAGCGCGGCAAAAAGGACCTCCGGTGTTTTGCCTTCATGGAATTCGATTATGGAAGTGGCCTCGGTGTCGATGACCGCTTCCTGTTCGCGAAATGCGGCCAGTTGGGCGAGCAAGTTGCCTGCGGAATTCACGGCGATTGAATTGCCATCGAAGATAAGCTGGTCATTGCCGCCAACGGCGTTGCAATAACAAATCGGCAGTTGGTAAGCCCGCGCCAATGCCCCGACCATCTCATAACGAATGGCCGGCTTGTGCAAAGTAAACGGCGACGCGCTCAAATTGACGATGACCTGTGCGCCTTGCTCGATCAGACCGCGCACCGGTTCGACATCGTAAAGCGGTCGCGGCAGATAATGTTCCGTCCAGATATCCTCGCAGATGGTCACACCGACTTTTTTGCCATGCACATCGAATGCTTCGACGCGGCTGGCTGGCTCGAAATAGCGGTCTTCATCGAAAACGTCGTAGGTCGGTAAGAGCGACTTGTGAGCTTTACGGATTGGTTTGCCACGCTCGAGCAACGCGGCCGCATTATGGAAAGGCTTGCCGCGTCCTTCATTTCGATCAACGAAACCGACGAGCAAAGGCACGTTTCCCACGCGCGCATGAAGCCTTTCGAGGACTTGTAGATTCTCCGGGACAAAGCGCGATTTAAAAACCAAATCCTGCGGCGGATACCCGGGGATAGCCAGTTCCGGAGTCAAAACCAGTTCCGCGCCCGCGGCAGCGAGACGCTCATAAGCGCGAATGATCTTCTCAAAGTTGCCGCTCAAATCCCCGACGATCGTGTCAATCTGAGCAAAACCAATCTTCATGCTGCCCTTAAAGCGTGACGCGAGACGCACGCTCACGCAACGCCGAAGTGAAATCAGGCGCAGGCGTCTGCGGGAATTTAACCAAAACACGAACAAATTCTTGCTGTTAGCGAGTTATCGTTGACATTCGACCGCCCAATAACAGAATCGCCGAGCTCAAGAAGAAATTATTTTATGAAAACTACAACGCTACCGCTCAAAGATTCGCTGAACCGCTCATCCTCTCCAGCAGTCGCGGGACTTCTCATGCTGCTGCTGACCTGCTTTGCGTTTTTGCCAAAATCGCAGGCCGCCCCCGATCCGGCGCCTCCACCCGGCGCTAACACGCGCGACGGACAAGGTGCCATGGCCAATATCACCACTGGCCAATTCAACTCGGCCTTTGGCACTAACGCCTTGTTTAACCTCACCACCGGCAGCAACAACTCAGCTCAGGGTAATAGTGCCCTCTTTAGTAATACCACCGGCAGCGGAAACGTCGCAGTGGGAAGCGTAGCGCTCCGTCTTAACACCACCGGCCACCACAATACGGCCGTCGGCAATACCGCGCTCCAAGCTGTCACCGACGGGAGTCGTAATACGGCTGTCGGTTATGGAACGCTGA
>JBIOVE010000071.1:0-2795 GCA_044867565.1 Candidatus Udaeobacter sp.
GGGAAAAGTATGAAACCGAACACCGCAAACGTCCTCATCGCCGCATTTTTCCTCGCGGCAATTTGCATATTTCCGGCGATCGCGGCGACACCATCCGTTGAAATCCGGTTCTGCCCGGCATCGGCCGTTCGGACCTATCCATTGGAAAGCCGGCGTGAATTGCAAAGTCTGTTGTTGCAAAACGTCGGCGTCATCAACCACGACAAAGCGGCATTTAATATAAAAGCGATCGAGTTGGAACTATTGCAGGCCGGGGAGGTCGTTGACACAAAGAAGCTTGATGGCAAGGCGATCGAGCGCTTTGCAGATCGGGGCGCGAAGGCGCAGGCGGCTGGCGTGTTAAAGCAGGTCGCATTTCAATTCTGCGGCGACAATTTGATTGCGCCTTCCATCAAGCTGGCCGGTCCAGAGCTGGGGAAAGATCAGGCGCTGCTCGTCACGTCGCAGGTTTTTGCTTTCAGTGGCGCGCGCGACACGCTGCGCGTGCGTGTTCGCGGGAACGTTGCCGGTCGCACAACCGAAGTGACCGGCACTCTGCCGATCAAATCCGAGTTCGCCAGGAACACGTACATCTTTCCGCTGCGCGGCGTTTGCTACGCAGGTTGGGGGGCGTCCTTTCATACCGGGCATCGCTGGGCAATTCCCGAAGAGTTCGCGTTAGATATCGCAAGGCTCGGTGGCGATGGGCTGTCGCATAAAGGAGACGGCACGCGCTTCGAGGATTATTACGCGTACGGGGCGGAAGTTCTCGCGGCCGCCGACGGGCGCGTCATCGGCATGGCAAACGATCAACCCGAAGATACTGCGGCGATGCAACGGCCAGATGAAAGTCAGGAAGCGTACTTCACTCGGCTGCGCGAGGAACAGGCCGTCCGGCTCGCCAAAGGGGGAATCTTAGGCAATTATGTCATGATCGATCACGGCAAAAGCGAGTATTCGCTTTCCGCGCACCTGCAACCAGGCAGCGTCCGCGTTCGCGTTGGAGATCAGGTGAAAGCGGGAGACGTGATTGGCAAGCTCGGCTCCTCCGGAAATTCAACCGAACCGCATCTGCATTTTCACGTATGCGATAGCGCTGATCCGCTGATGAGCGCGGGGATTCCGGTAAACTTCAGCAACGTCACAATTCTGTGGGCGGACATGCCGCGCCCGATTCAAAGCGGCGACATCGTGATCGCGAAGTAAGCGGCGCTTGATCATCGTGTTAGAATGGCGCGATGCCACACCCGCATATTACCGACATCGTGATTTATCTCCTGCAGATTTTCGTCTCTGCGTTTCTCGCTATTCTTTTCCTTCAGTCGGGCATTGATAAGGTTGTCGATCGGCGTGGTAACCTCGAATGGTTAACGGGGCATTTCGCCAAAAGTCCGCTGGCAGGAGTTGTGCCTGCGATGGTGACCGCGATCACTATTCTTGAGATCGCAGCCGGATCGCTGAGCGCAATTGGTTGCGTCGTGATAATTTTCTTGCGTGATTCGACGGTCGCATTTTACGGCGCAGTGATTTCCGCCATCGCCATCGTCGCGCTCTTCTTTGGACAACGAATGGCAAAAGATTATCCCGGTGCCGCTACGCTCGTTCCTTACTTTCTGCTGGCGTTGGTTTCGATTTATCTGCTCGCGCAGCGGTGAGCGAACGGCAGATTTCAATTGTAGGGCAAGCGCATCGCTTGCCCTACAAACTTCTCAGCTCTCACTAATCAAGTTTCACTGTTAGGTCTCCCCGGCTAGTTTTTAGCAATCTTCGGCGGGAAAAGCCAGAGCAGTCTGCCTTTATGCGAAGAAAGGTCGACATCGACCAACCCGACACCGGCCTTCGACAGTTTAAGCGATGCGCCAGTCAAGGAGGAAATGGTTTCCGTAAAATCAGGCTCGTGACCGACGATCATCAAGCTCTCCACGGAATGTTTGTTAATTATTTGTTCCAACTCCGTGGCCCCAAATCCAGGCGCAAGTCGCTGGTCTTCGCGGCATTTCACATCCAGATGTTCAGCGGCGATTTCCGCCGTTTGCGACGCGCGCGGCAACGGACTGGTCAAGATTAAGTCCGGTCGCACTTTAAGCCGGACAAGAAATGCAGCGACTTCGTGCATTTCTTTCTTGCCGCGCTTGGTTAGCGGACGTTCGTCGTCCGGTTTGTGCCAGTCCGGCCAATCGGCTTCGCCATGCCTAAGAAAGTAAAGTTCCATAATAATTTTATCCGCCTTTCTAAAGGATCCGCCATTTTTGGCGCCGCGTGCGCGAGTCGATTTGCCACAGGCGCGTTCCGCCCAGGAACGCATTGCGATTATGCCCGCGCTCGATTCCCTTCGGGAGCACATCCAATTTCTTGGCATTGCCACCGCCCAGAACAACATAATCGGCGATGAGCGACTTCTTCAACTGCACGAGCGCGTGCTCGACGTCGCGCTGCCAGGTTTTCTCGCCGAGCCGCGTCAGACCCGGTTTGCCAAGGTAATCTTCGATGATGCTACCGTTACGGTAAGGCAGGTCTCCCAATTCGAGTGGCAGGACATAATTGCCCCACACAAGGGCTGATCCAAGTCCGGTGCCAAGGCCAAGAAAAAGCATCCGGCGGCCATGATAACTGCCAAGCGCCTGCATGGCCGCGTCGTTGATGATGCGGACTGGTTTGCCAAGCGCTTTCCCGAAATCAAATCCAACCCAGCCTTTGCCAAGATGTTTCGGCTCGCCCAGGATCCGCCCGTCGCGCACTGGCGATGGAAATCCGATCGAGATCGCGTCGAATTTCCAGTCGCTGATCAAAGGTTTCATCTCCGCCACGATCGCGCG
>JBIOVE010000072.1:0-3992 GCA_044867565.1 Candidatus Udaeobacter sp.
AACGTGGCGTAAACTTCAAGAAATGGGTCCATCGGCCGGCGAGGCGTATGAATTGGCAGACCGGCGCTTAAAATTGGGGGTCCCGACTCCGGCAACGGCAGGTGCTGGTATCGCGAGCGCGTCACTCGATGCAGCGGCTCCGCACAAGGATGTTGGGGGCATCCCAGAGGGTTCCACGTTTGGTATCACCGAAATTAAAACGACGGAGACACCCGACCCGGACGCCGAAACGAGCCTGACGCTGCGGATCGGCATAAAAAAACAGCCGGATGCCACAATCGATCACACCAAAGTGAAAATTCAGGTGTTCTTTTACGACATGGTGGATGACAAGGACATTAAGCTGACCGACGCCGACGTGAATTATGAATGGCTCACGCCGAAGCACGATTGGACGGACACAAACCCGGAGATCCTCTCAGTGAGTTATCTGCGCCCAAAAACGAGAGTCGTCTCGCCTGAGGCAGCGCTGACTGAAACAGCGGCATCGGTCAGGCCCAGCCAGAAGGGTCGAACGACCAGGGCAAATTCCTCCGCGGTTGGCGAGCGAAGATATCTGGGCTACAGGATTTTGGTTTATTACAATGATAAATTGCAAGCCGTCCAGGCGGAACCGGCACGGCTGTTGCAGCTTTTTCCGCCTTCGGGGAATATCTCGCCACGGTGACGTAATTGTGCATCATGCACCGGAGGGGGAGTTGAGGGCGATCAAATGGTGCGAAGCATGATTGTCGAGCATCTCGGCGCCGATCTACGCACGCCGACCAACGAATAGAAAATGCCAAAAAACGACGAAGCATGAATGTCGAAATCAGAAACAGATCGGAGCGGGAAATTTTGTCATTGGCGTTTCGTCATTCCTGCATGCTTGGTTGGTCGGCTTTCGTCATTAAGTAATGCCCATTCTCGATCAGTTTCTTAACTCGAGATTCATCAGGAGCGGCCGCTGATTTCTTTTATGCGACAAGTTGCGTTATTCTGCCGTGTGATAAAGCGCGCTGTGCCGTTTGCCTGCATTTTCCTCTTTGCAGCTACAGGAAAAGCGCAAATTCAGGTGGACCTCAAATTCAAGCGATTGCAGTACATTGCGTACGAACCGGTGATGGCGACCTTGGGGATCACCAACCTGGCCGGGCGCGATGTCGAGCTTCACGATGCCGATGGGCAGTCGTGGTTTGGATTTGAGGTGACCGGAAGCGAAGGCCAGCCAATCGCTCCCATCACCGCAGACAACACGCAGCCACCTTTGAAAATCGAGGCTGGGCAAAAAGTCACGCAGCGGATCAATCTCACTCCGCTTTATCCTGTGGCCGATTTCGGCACTTACCATGTTCGTGCGCATATTTACTTCGCAGATTTGGGAAAGTTTTTTTATTCGGGAACGAAGGTCTTTGAAGTGACCGATG
Source organism: Candidatus Udaeobacter sp. (assembly GCA_044867565.1). Lineage (GTDB taxonomy): Bacteria > Verrucomicrobiota > Verrucomicrobiia > Chthoniobacterales > UBA10450 > Udaeobacter. The sequence goes on from JBIOVE010000072.1 coordinate 1,407, forward strand.
CGCGGCCCATCTGGCAGCAAACGGTCGGAATTCCCGACGGGGTTGCTGCGCCAGGAGATGTCCGCACGTACTCGCTGCTGACCAACCGGTTTCCGGACCATACCTCCTTGTACGTGCGGGTGCAGGACAAGGACACGGGAATTGTCTATGCGACTTATTCGTTAGGCCGAACGATCACTTTCGAGCAACCGCAGCCGGAAATCGATCGCCTGAATCAATTGCATGTGCTGCATTGCGCAGCTCCCCGGAGTTGGACGTATTCACGCGTTGGTCTGAATGGCGAACTGCTTGCGCACTCTTCTTTCATGGAAACAAAAACGCGTCCGCGCCTCGTCCACTCTGCTAACGGCGAAGTGGCGGTGCGCGGCGGGATGATCGAGGCGCCGGCTGCGCAAGCAAAAGCAGCGCGCGAAACGGCGCCGAAACTTTCGGATCGCCCGCCAGGAACGGCCAAGGACGATCGGTGATGCCAGGAAATTTTTCCCACCTCTGTTTTCTCGTTGCCGGTTTATCGATTGCAGGTCTGACCTGCGGCACTCCCGCTTTGGCAGCGACGCGTCGCAGCAAGGCCCCGCAAAACAGCGGTTCGTCCACTACTATCGTAATCGATGCCGGCCACGGCGGTTACGATCGCGGCGGCATTCCTGGGCAGAGGATCCCAGAAAAGGAGATGACGCTTGACGTAGCACAACGCCTTAAAGGCCGTCTCACCGCCGATGGCTATCGCGTAGTCATGACCCGGGAAAGCGATGTCTTTGTCCCCCTGCCGACGCGAGTTGCAATCGCGAACTCGTATAGCAACGCCATTTTCGTGTGTATCCATTTCAACTCGGCAAAACGCGCCGGCGCCGACGGCATCGAAACATATTTCTATGGCCGTGGCAGTCTGCCGCTTGCCTCCGCTGTCCATTATTTCGTTTCAGGCGGCGCGCCTTCGGCGAATCGCGGAGTCCGGCGGCGCGGCTACTATGTTCTACGAAAAACAAAAGTCCCATCAGTATTGGTGGAATGCGGCTTCCTTACGAATCCGACCGAAGCGGCACATGCCCAAAATCCTTCCTATCGCCAAAAACTCGCCGAAGGTATTGCAGCCGGAGTCCGCGGTCGTTTTAACGTCACGAGTGCCGTAGGCTCAACGCGAGTGGGAACGATTCCGCTGCAACCGTACCTCGACCAAACCAAGGTGAGCAGTTCGAAACGCTCTCGATCCAAACGCTCCGCCAAGAAGCGCTCAAGCTCCACGTCCTCGAAAAGGAAGAAATCATCCAAAGCAGACGGGTCCGAAGCGAGTTCAACCTCAAGAAAGCGGGAGGGCTGATTGGACTCGCCTATTTTAACTTCAGCGCAAATGCGAAGCGCTGAAAAAGCAGCCTTTGCGCGAGGAGTGGAAGTCGAAGCATTGATGGATCAGGCAGGCGCGGGCGTCGCAAGAGCAATCACAAGGTTTTTTCCGAACCCCGGAACGTGCATCGTTTTCGCCGGAAAGGGGCATAACGCGGGCGATGCACTGGTGGCCGCGCAATGCTTGCGAAGCCATGGATGGAAAATCGAGGTTCGGCTCGCTTTCAAAGAAGACGATTGCAGCGAACTCATGCGCAAAAAACTGGAAAGTTTGCGCCGCAGACCAACCGAGATCTTAGGTGCGAAACCGCAGGTAACCGCGGACTTCGGCATTACTCTTGTCGAACTCTGGGCAGAGATCGCCGATCAGTTATCTCGCGCACAGGGCGCTATCGCGGAAGAAGCGTACCTGCGCAGCGCTTCTCCAATCATCATTCTCGATGGCTTGCTTGGCCTGGGCGCGAAACCGCCACTGCGTGAACCAGTGCGCACAGCGTGCCGCCGGATCAATCAGCTGCGGAAGAAGGGGGCTTATGTTTTCGCGGTCGATCTTCCCACCGGTCTTGACGGCGATTCCGGCAAAACCGATCGCGATTGCGTGATCGCCGATTTCACGGTCACCATCGGTTTCGCAAAGTCAGGTTTGGTTGCAGATGGCGCATTGAACTTTGTCGGCCGGCTGGAAGTAGTTCCCCTTCCCGATCTCGCGGCGGAAGGCCGTTTCAAGGAGCTGGTCGCCGCTGCTTACTCGCTGGCGCCGCTTTTGCCACGGCGCAAATTCAGTGCCTATAAAAATCAATTTGGCCGCATCGGCGTCGTTGCCGGCTCAAAAGGATTTATCGGCGCCGCGGTCATGACCACGGAGGGAGCGCTGCGCGCCGGTGCCGGTTTGGTGGAAGTTTTCGTTCCGGAAGAAATCTACCAGATCGTTGCCGCCGCTGCTCCAATGGAAGCGATGGTGAAACCGCTTGAGTCCTATCGCGACCTGCTAAAGGAAAAAATCGACGTCTGGGCGCTTGGACCTGGCCTCGGAAAATCACGCTCCGCGGAAATTCTCGAGCTCATCGAAAAATCGAAGCAACCGATGGTGGTTGACGCCGACGGGCTCAACATACTGGCGGACAAGATTTCGGTGCTGAGACGCTGCAAAGGGAAACGTTTGCTCACCCCGCATCCGGGCGAGATGGAGCGGCTTTTTGCCAGCAAAAAGCAATCGCGCAGGGAAACAGCTACGAAATTCTGCAA
>JBIOVE010000073.1:0-4064 GCA_044867565.1 Candidatus Udaeobacter sp.
CCCGCTCGACGAGACAGCCACGATGGCTGTGTTACGACAGCGGCGCTATTGACCTTTAGCAATCCCGATCACGCCACATGCTACGCGCGCTCCCGAGTCGCCGGTCGGTTGGGTTTTGAGATCATCCGCTTTCGTGTGAACGACAACGGAACGCCCGATGACCGAAAGCTGGTCTTTTGTCAGGGAGATATGATGATCCACATAGTCCAATTTTGCCGTGCCCGCGGCGTCTGCTTCCACATTGCCCATGTCGCCCACATGCCGTTCTGTCGCATCGGGTCCTGCGTGCGGTTTCTTCGTTGGGTTGAAATGAGCGCCGGCGGAGCTCGCATCGGCCGCGCTGCAATCGCCGAATTCATGGACATGAAAACCATGATTGCCGGGAGTCAGGCCCGTGATTTCCGCCTGGATCTGTACGCCGTCGGCGACTTCAGTGAAAGTGACTTTGCCGCTCACGTTGTTGCCCTCGGTGGGACGGAGCATCGCGACAGCTTTCAACGGAGTCGACGATTTTTCTTCCGGCGTCTGCGCCCGCGCGATGACGGTCGTGAGTGACAGGAATATCAGGGCGATTACCCAACCTGGAAACGAGTTCATATTGATATTTCTATTTCGTGGCACCGGGCTAATCCAGCCGCATGATTGCGCTAATTCTTATCGGCTCTTTATCGAAGAATCAGCTTCATCCCATCGTGAGCAATGCGAACCGCGATACCCTGCTCGGTGGCCATTCCGCGGAGCTTTGCACCGAGCTTGCGCTCATCGCCGGTGACAATCTCCGAGCCGCAATGAGTGATGATCACTCGCGCCACGCCCTCCTTCGCGCACCACGCCAGTTGCGTGCGAACCGGCGCGTGCCCGATAAGAGATTTTCCGCGCTTGCGAATGAACGAGCGCATAAGCGTTGCGCCGTCGCCGATGTAAACCTGCACGTCTTTCAGAGCGGCCTTCCGATCGTAAATGAAGATGAGATCTGGCGCGTAGAAAATGGATGCGCTGCCCGCGCTCACGCGGTAACCGACGGCGGGCGCCAAAATTGAATGCTCGACCGCGAACGCTTCAAATGTAATGCCGCAAATCTTTGTGGGCACGCGCTCCCTGATCAGTCGGCGATGGTCGATCTTGCAGCTCTGCAACGTGCGCCATGTCTTCTGCGGCGCATGCACGGGGCAGGGTGCACCATGCTTCAAGCCCCAGGCGTGATCGGGATGCGCGTGGGTAAGCACGATCGCGCTGGGATGCAGCCGCTCAAAATTCCCGAGCCAGTCAAGACCGAAATCAATCATCACGTCAAAGCCACGATATGAAACCAGCAGCGAACTGTGCATACGATGACGCCGCGTCCGCGCTTCGATCTCACCACGCGTGCCGAGGAATGTGAGTTTCATCGGGCAAGATGAATCGTTTTAGAGCGGATGCGCGGCACCAGGCAAATTGCACCGCTGTCCACACTTGCCGGCGACCAATGGACTGCTACGGTCGCCCTTTCTTGAATTGTCGAAACACAATATGTCATTATCGGAAAATAAGGAACTATCACGACGGGCGATCGATCTTTGGACGCAGGGCAGTAAAGACAGCCCTGAAGACATATTCGCGAGCGATTACGTGAATCATCAGCATCATCATCCGGATAGCGCCGAAGCAATTCGTGGACTCGACGCTTGGAAACAGTTCATTGGCACGTTCCATCAAGCGTTTCCCGATTTCGAGGACCGGATCGTGACGCAGATCGCGGAAGGGGATATGGTTGCGACGCAGTTTGTTTCCAGCGGCACACAAAAGGGAGAAATGATGGGCATCCCGGCCACAGGCCGCCGGGCAAGCTGGACTGGCATCGTGATTGATCGCGTTGCAAATCGCAAGATCGCTGAGAGCTGGGTAAATTGGGACATCTTCGGGATGCTCCAACAACTGGGAGCGGCGAAATGACATTGAATTGGTCGCTTCAAGCTGCAGGTGTTGAGTTCGAAGGCGAGCACAAAAATCAACTCCTCAGGGACGCGCAATGCCAGGTCTTAAACATCCTGACGGGAACAATCTTTATCTGATCGAAACGATGACCAGATCGCTCTCTAAACTCGGGGGAGCTCTCAGGGGCAAATTGATTGGGCAAATCGGATCCGCTCTACGATCGGCGTCGCACACGTAATATGCGATTGTCATTCCGAGCGGAGTCGAGGAATCTCCTGTTTTCCTGTTTACTAACCCAGGCGAATCCTAATGAACAAAAGAAAAACCAAACCAGCCCGCCTGATCGTCGCAGCAAGTGAGACTGACCCGGACATGCTGTATGCGACGAGGTTTTGGGCGCCCGATCCATTTATTTTCCTCGAGCGAAACGGCAAGCGCACGCTTGTCTTGAGCGACTTGGAAATCGATCGGGGTCGCAAGCAGGCCAACGCCGACGAGTTCGTCATGTTCAGCAAGCTCGAACGCGAAGTGCAGGGAAAATCTAAGAAGACGCCGCCCTACGAAAAAGTCCTGGCGCATTTTCTGCGGAAACGCGGTGTCAGATCAACAATTGTCCCTGCAAATTTCCCGCTCGGCTACGCGGAGGAACTCGCCGGCAATAAAATCCGTGTCCAGGCGACGGACGGGCTTTTCTGGCCGGAACGCGAAGCGAAATCCGACAGGGAAATTGAGATGATCGGCCGTGCCCTGCGAATTACGGAGACGGGACTGAGACGTGCAATTGAGATTTTGAAGGCGTCGAAACCTGTTGTCGGGAAACGATTGCGCTGGAGCGGCAAGACGCTTACCTCGGAAATGCTGCGAGCGGAGATTGATTCCACGATTCTGCGCGCGGGCGGCGTTCCTACCGGCACGATTGTCGCCGGCGGCGATCAGGCTTGCGATCCGCACGAGCGCGGCTTCGGTCCGCTCTACGCTAACTCACTGATCATTCTCGATGTCTTCCCGCGCGACGCGAAGACTGGCTACTTTGGCGATATGACGCGTACGGTCTTGCGCGGACGCGCGAGCGAGGCGCAGCGAAAACTTTGGGAGACAGTGAAAGCCGGGCAAGGACTCGCGTTGAAGAAGATCAAGGCGGGCGTTGATGGGATGACAATTCACAAGGCAATCCAGGAATTTTTCGCCAAACGCGGTTTTCCGACTGAAGTGCGTCGAGGACGACGAGTGGGATTCTTCCACGGGACCGGTCATGGTCTCGGGCTTGAGATTCATGAGCATCCGCGCTTGCAAAAGGTCACGTTGAAAGATCGACAAGTACTGACGGTTGAGCCGGGGCTTTATTATCCCGGACTTGGCGGAGTGCGTCAGGAAGACGTGGTTGTGGTCACGAAAAGCGGTTGCCGTGTGCTTTCGCGTTTCCCGAAGCAATTGGAAATTTGAGCGCTAAAGACACGCCGTTATCGTGAAGTGAAACATGAGTAACACGGGCATCTTGCCTGTCGCTCCAGCGGCCGTCCTGCCCGCACTTAGCAGGCTGGAAGCCTGCTGACTTCTCAGGCAAGATGCCTGAGTTACGCGGGACCGGAAGGACTTTGGGCGGAAATGAACGAAGGACGCGGCGGAGCGTCTAATTTGGTCGAGCGGCAAGGTGACAAGTCGCTTTGCGGCGTTAAATTAAGAGCGACATGTTTTATCCTTACGGTTTCGGCGGTTCCAGTTGGCTGCTTTATATCGGCGTGCCATTAATCATCGGTCTCTGGGCGCAGTTTCGTGTGAGTAGCGCGTTTCGAAAATGGGGAGAGGTGCGGGCCACCTCAAATATTACCGGCGCGGAGTGCGCGCGCGAAATCTTGCAGGCGGCGCAAATTCACGACGTCGACGTTGTCGAGACGAACGATTTTCTCGGCGATCATTACGATCCGACCAGCAAGAAGCTTTGCCTTTCGAGCAACGTTTACCACACGCCGTCAGTCGCGGCGCTCGGCATCGCCGCGCACGAAACCGGTCATGCCATTCAGCACGCCAAAGCCTATGCGCCCCTCAAGGCCCGAATGGCCATTGTGCCGGTGACAATGATCGCGTCGCAAATGCTGCCCTTTGTAATTATCGGCGGGCTGTTTTTTCACCTCACCGGGCTGATTACGCTC
>JBIOVE010000074.1:0-13259 GCA_044867565.1 Candidatus Udaeobacter sp.
TTACCAGCGCAATCCAGAACATCTGGCCAACCGCGTCGAAGTCTCTGGTCTCTTCTGGCACTTTGTCGATTTGATCTGGATTTTCGTCTTTCCACTTTTTTATTTGCTCTAAGCCATGAACAATCCGCCCGACGTTTCGCCCGACCCGCGCGAACACGAGGAATACGCGCATAACGTCCAAAAGCACGTCCGAGGTTATTTGATGGTCGGCGCCACGTTGCTCGTGTTCACCGCCATTACCGTCGCGCTTTCCTACGTGAACTTCGGGGCGCCGAAAGCCAACATCGCCGTGGCCATGCTGGTGGCGACGTTCAAGGCAGGACTAGTCGCGGCAATTTTCATGCATCTGGCCGCCGAAAAGCGGCTCATCTACCGCATCCTCATTTTCACCGGCTTTTTTGTGCTCGGACTTTTCTGGCTTACATTATTGGCGTGGTACGACTACCCGATCGTTCGTTAAATGTCACTTAAAGGCTTCCATATTGTTTTCATTATTTTCTCGACGCTACTCGCGCTCGGGATTGGAGCATGGTGCATCTGGGTCGATCTCGTGGAAGGCGCGCCCATTTATCTGGCCGGAGCAATCTGCTCGTTTGTCGCCGCGGTTGCGCTGGTCGTTTACGGCGTCTGGTTTTATCGGAAAATGAAACGGCTTCGCATCATCACATGAAGGCGAAAATTCTGTCGATTGTACTCTTGTCGATCTTTTCGCCAGTTGGCCAAGCGCTGGCATGCCCGTTTTGTTACGGTGCAAAAGATGGAAAATCGACCGAGCACATGGCGGTGGCGATCTGGTTCCTTTTTGGGGCTGTCATGTCGGTGTTGGGTGGAATCGGCGCCTTCAGTTTTCACCTGTGGCGGCATGGACGCATGCCGGCCGAGCCTTACCAGGAGATCACCGAGGAAGATCTGAGCAAATATGAATAGCCTCGCGCTGATTAATGAATTCCTGGGAATGCCGCCGAACGCTTCCTCGCACGGCTATCAGATCGACCACATCCTCGAGTTCTGCCACTGGTTCATGGGCGCGCTATTCCTTGGTTGGTCAGCGTTTTTTATTTTCGTCTTGATTCGCTTCCGGAAACGGCGGCATCCGGCAGCTGATCACCGTGGCGTGAGGAGCGGCATCTCGACGCATCTGGAGTTCTCGGTTGTCTTGATCGAAGCCGTGCTGCTTCTCGGATTCGCGATTCCGCTGTGGGCAAAACGCGTCAATGAGTTCCCGCCAGGAAAAGAAGCGCTCATCGTCCATGTCGTCGCGCAACAGTTCAGCTTTAATTTTCACCTGCCCGGACCGGATGGCCAATTCGGCCGGCGCGATGCGAATCTCGTCACGAACTCAAATCCCGTCGGTCTCGATCCGAACGATCTCGCCGGCAAAGACGATATCGTGACGCTTGGCGAACTGCATGTGCCAGTGAATCGCCCCGTTATCCTCGAACTTTCCTCGAAAGATGTGGTCCACGATTTCTTCTTGCCGGACATGCGCATCGCAGCGGATGCAATACCGGGTTCGCTGCTTCCGATGTGGTTCACGCCAATCAAGACCGGGACCTACGAAGCGATTTGCGGCCAGCTATGCGGCCTGGGTCATTATGGAATGAAGGCCACGCTGGTGGTCGATACGCCACAGGATTATCAGGCGTGGCTCAAAGAGCGCGCCGAACTGGCCGGCACGCAGGGCGCTCCTCCGCCAGGCGGGCCCCAGCCGGAAAACAAGCCGCCCGAGCCCGCAGCATCGCCGAGCCCGTAACGGCTAGCGCGGCTGTTTTGGTAGCGCACGCGTCTCGCGTGTGGGCGAGCGCGTCCTCGCGATCGCGAACTTTCCAAGAATTGCGCTGTCGAACAAAGTCCATTGCGGCGAAACACCGCAACCAGCACGCGAGACGCGTGGGTTACCCAAGCCGGTCGCCTTCTTGATTAAATTTGTGTCATCAGCGTTATCCGCGGTTAATTGGGTTGCGATGGGCGGAAAAGAAATAATCCAGGCGCCTCCAAAAAGATCGACAACCTGGCTCAATCGTTTCGCGTGGCTGACTGCCATCGCGACGTTGTTCCTCATTTGCAGCGGCGGAATGGTTACCAGCAAAGGCGTCGGCCTCGCCGTGCCTGATTGGCCGACCACATTCGGCTACAACATGTTTCTATTTCCGGTCTCAAGGTGGATCGGAGGGATTTTTTTTGAGCACACACATCGTTTGATTGCTTCGGCGGTTGGATTTCTGACCATCGTCCTCGCGATCTGGCTCTGGCGCAGCGAACCTCGAAAGTGGATTCGCAGCCTCGGAGCGATCGCGCTTGGCGCTGTGATCTTGCAGGGCGTGCTCGGCGGACTGCGCGTGACCATGCTGAAAGACGAGATCGGAATCTTCCATGCCTGTCTCGCGCAAGCGTTCCTCGGACTCGTCGTCCTGATCGCTGTTGTGATTTCAAAAACCTGGCAAGTGCTCTCCAATGTTTTTGTACATCCAAAGAAATTTGCAACGATTACAACGCTCGGCATTGCGATAACGCTCGCGATTTATGTGCAGCTTGCGCTCGGAGCGACGATGCGCCATCAACATCGCGATCTGGCGATTCTCGATTTTCCAACCGCAAACGGCGCGTGGATTCCGGACAGCAGCGCGACCGCGCTGGCAAAAATCAACGCGTGGCGTGACGGCCGCGGCTTGTCCGATGTCGACGCCTTCCAAATCTGGTTGCAAATGGCACATCGGTTTCTCGGGTTCGTGATTGCCGCGGGTGTAATCGCATTTTGTTTGCGTGTTTGGAGAGACGCGCACCATGTCGTTGTGCTCAAGCGATTGTCGATACTGTGGGTCGCGCTCGTTGTTTGTCAGATTGCGCTTGGAGCCTGGACAATTTGGAGCAACAAAGCAGCAGACATCGCAACTGCACATGTCGCGGTCGGCGCGACCATGCTATCTTTTGGCGTGAGTATTAGTGCAATCTGCTGGCGGATCTCGCATCGAGAGGTAGGGCGTCCGGCAGTCGCCGGACCGGGCGCGCCGAAGCATGTCGCTGCATGAAGACCGCCGTTCTAGAAGCCCAAAATACGAATCTTGCATCCGCGCGCGGTCGTCTCGCTGCGGATTTCGCTGAATTAGTCAAAGCGCGGCTCACGCTGCTTGTTCTGCTCACGACCGCAGCCGGTTTTTATCTCGGTGCGCAATCACCCATTAACTACGTTGCATTATTTCACGTCGTATTTGGAACAGCAGCGGCGGCGGCCGGCGCGGCCGCGCTCAACCAATGGTGGGAGCGGAAGTTCGACGCGCTCATGCACAGAACAAGAACACGCCCCGTTCCGGCCGGTCGCATGCGCCCTGTCGAAGCGCTCGCGCTTGGCGTTGTCCTATCGATTTTTGGGGTTGGCTATCTCGCGCTTGCCTGCAACGCGCTCAGCGCCGCGCTCGCTACGCTCACAATCCTCATCTACATTTTCGGTTACACACCATTGAAGCGCACAAGCACCGCCAACACGGTGGTCGGCGCAATCCCGGGTGCGATTCCGCCAATGATTGGTTGGACGGCTGCGCGCGGAAGTATCGAGGCTGGCGCATGGAGCCTTTTTGCGATCCTTCTATTGTGGCAACTGCCGCACTTCTTCGCGATCGCCTGGATGTACCGGGAAGACTATTCGCGCGCGGGCTTCCGCATGATTTCGAGCGATGACCGCACCGGCGAACGCAGCGCCAGTCAAAGTGTGTTTTTCTGCATTTTACTCCTGGTGATAGCAGGCCTGCCCGCATTTCTTGGAATCGCCACCTTTGTTTACCTTGGAATCGAGCTTGTGCTTGGCGGTCTGTTTATCGCTCTTGCGATGCGTTTTTTGAGATTGCGCACGGCCGCGTCGGCACGCCTGTTGTTTATCGGTTCGATTGTTTATCTCCCGCTGCTTTTGGGCGCGCTAGTCCTGACGAAGTCATGAACGCTACATCAATTCCTATTCAGCGCGGAAACTCGTGGAGTGCGATCGCTTGGAAAGCCACGTTGATTCTTATCCCGCTGGTCACGGCTGGACTTTTACTTTGGTTGCGTCACTTGGAAGTGAGTTCGCTTCGGCAGCGCACAGTTTCTTCGTACGGCACAATCCCCCATTTCCAACTCGTGAACCAGGAGGGACAATCGTTCGACTCCACGCAATTGGCCGGGAAAATTTGGATTGCTGATTTTATTTTCACGAGTTGTCCCGGGCCCTGTCCGATGATCAGCACCCGCATGAGCGAATTGCAGAAGCCGTTGGAAAAAACCGATGTGCATCTGATCTCGTTCACCGTCGATCCGGAGAAAGACACGCCGGAAGTTCTGCGCGGGTACGCGGAGAAGTTGCACGCCGCGCCGAAGCGCTGGGATTTTCTCACAGGATCCAAGCCCACGATTTACAAACTTTCGCACGATGGCTTCAAGCTTGCGGTGTCAGATGGCAGCGACGAAGCGGGAATTCCGGTGCACAGCACGCGGATGGTTCTGGTGGATAGACATGGCGAAATCCGCGGTTATTACGAAGCGACAGAGGCGGATGCGATGACGAAACTGCTCGCCGACACGAGTCACCTGCTACGCGAGCAACCAAAATAACTGTAGCGGCGGTCGCTGAGGGCGGCGCTTGCCTGCTAAATCTAAATGATAGGAGCCGGCACGGCTGCCTCAACAGGAGACGCGGAAAGCCTATCCCACTGGCTCGGGGCCGGCGCTTGGACCTTCGTCGCAGACCATTTGCAGATAGTCCCGATATTCGCCTTTCGGCAAGCGGCCGATAATCGCCGACAGCTGTGACTGGTTAATAAAGCCCATGCGCAGGGCCACTTCCTCAAGACATGCAATTTTTAGTCCCTGCCGATGTTCAATTGTTGCGATGTAGTTCCCGGCTTCGAGCAAACTCGTCTGCGTTCCGGTATCGAGCCAGGCCATGCCGCGGCTGAGCAACTTCACGTGTAGCTGTTTCTCTTTGAGATAAAGCAAATTGAGATCGGTGATCTCGAGCTCGCCGCGCCCCGATGGACGCAGGGTTCGGCAAAGATCGACAACTTGCTCGTCGTAAACATAAAGGCCCGGCACTGCAAAATGACTTTTCGGCTGCTTCGGTTTCTCCTCGAGACTGATCGCCTTGCCTTGGGCGTCGAATTCCACTACGCCGTAGCGCTGCGGGTCGCGCACTTGATATCCAAAAATGCAGGCGCCACGTTCGATGGCCAGAGCGTCACGGTAGAAATCGAGTTTTCCGTAAAAAATGTTGTCACCTAGAATGAGCGACGCGCCAGAGTCGTCAACGAATTTTGCGCCGATCAGGAAAGCCTGCGCGATTCCTTCCGGCTTCGGTTGCTCGGCGTACTCGATGCGAATGCCAAGCCGCGCGCCGTCGCCGAGATAATCACGAAGCATCGGCAGATCCTTCGGCGTGGTAATGATCAGCACCTCGCGCAGACCGCCGAGCATGAGCGTGGCAAGCGGGTAGCAAATCATCGGCTTGTCGTAGATGGGAAGAAGTTGCTTGCAGACGATCTTGGTGAGCGGAAAAAGACGCGTCCCGGCGCCACCGGCAAGAAGAATGGCCTTTTTGTTCATCTAACGATTTAGTGATTCAACGCTTCAAACCATTTATGCCTTTCCGCGGCCCCAGCGCGCCAGCAACTCCGCCCATTCCTGCCAGAAACTTGCGCCTGCCGTCAAATCGATCCCGATCTTCTTTCCGAGTAGCCCGACTGCTTTCCGCGGCGTAGAATGGAATGCCGCCTTATCGAAGAGAAAGGAACCATCGCGTACCCGGAGAGATTTTCGGTCGCTCAAACGCCCGCCCTTGCATTTGCTTAGGGCGCTCTCGATCCAGTTTTGCGGTAATTCCGGGCGCGGCTCAATCGTCGCGCTCACCGCTACATCGGCTTGCCGGACGAGTCCATCCCCTTGGCGGACAAGTTCCTGCAAGATGAGAGCACAGACAAGGGCGCGAGAACTTGTTGCGTGAATATGAGAAACCGTTTTCTCTCGTAACAGCCTGCGCAATACGAGAGCAAAACGCGCCTGCCGCAGGAAAATCCCACCGGGCGCGCGGTGCTCCTCCCGTGCTCGCTCCTCTTCCAGTTTTTGCGCGAGCGCGGGATTTGCCCGCCATTCTGCCTCCATCACTATTGCATCTGGTAGAAATTCGAACCTGAGCGCCATTTGTTCCATGGACCGGCTCAAACGCACTGTTGGATCCAATTCGCACACGAATGGAACAATCGGAACGTTGCGCCGTTTCATCTCCTCAAGCTCGGATTCAAGTAGAGGCAAATCTTTATCCGGCCAGCGATCAATCACGTAGGCAATCCCGTGGATAGAGGTAGGGGCGTTCGACCCAATCGCCTTCTTGGGTGCGCCCGGAGTTTTTCGCAGAAGTTCGAGGAGCGGCACGACCGTTTGCTTGATCTGAAAATGCCGCTCGACCCGCGCACGCCCGGCGCAACCGTGACCCGATCGCAATTCAGGGTCTTGTATGAGTTGCTCGAGCGCCTGGGCCAGCGCGATCGTGTCGCCGGGCGACACCAACAATCCTGTTTCGCCATGCAAAACCGATTCGGGAATTCCAGCGAGACGAGTCGAAATCACCGGACGCGCAGCCGCCATTGCTTCGATGATCACGGTGGGAAAAACATCGCTTGCGCCTTGCTTGTCCGTCACTGAGGCGAGCGCGAAAATATCGGCAGCTCGGAGTCTTTCGAGCACTGCTTCCTGTGACAGAGAGCCGAGCAACTTGACTCGGGGCGAGAGGTTCAACATTTCGATCTTTGCCTGGAGATCGTCGCGCAGCGGGCCGTCGCCGATTATTTCGCAGGTGAAATCGAGTCCGCGCCTCGCCAACTCCGCGCAAGCGTTGATAAGATTGTCGAATCCTTTGAATGCAACAAGCCTGCCGACGCTGATGATGCGCGGCACTGCGCTGGCCACCAAGGGGAGCGGGGCTGGGAACCGCTCCAGATCGATGCCGTTATAAACCCGGTAAATTTTCGCAGCGGAATCCGGGCACCGCTGGCAAAGCAGCTCACGGCTATAATCAGTCTCAGCCGCGACAAACTCCGCGGCGGCGCAGATTTCTCGCAGGAGATCGTCGTTGCCAAGGTCCTTCATGAAATCCTGTCCGTGCGCCGTGACGCTGAAAGGAATTCCCGAAATTTCCTTTAAAAAAATGGCGGTGTGCGCTGCGCGGTTGGCGAAGTGAACATGAAAATGATCGACGCCATTGCGAGTGAAAAGGTCTGCGAAATAGAGTGCATTGCGCGCGCGCTGTTCGGCCTTAAAGCCTGGGCCGTATTTTCGTTCGTGCTGTTCGACGAGCTCATGCGGCCATTTGCCGGTCGTACGGCCGGTTTTCGCATCCTTTTCCCAAATCTTTAAGATTTCCTGGGGCGGCGCGTAGCGGACAGGCGCGCGCAGCCGGGCGACATGTTCGTGGCGCAAACTGGTGAGCGGCGGATAGACGGAGCCGATCTCGAGTTCGATGCCGAGCCGTTCCAAAGCCAACATCTCGGCATCACAAAATGTCTGCGAGATAACGGGATACCGGGAATAAAGATAGCCGAGGCGCATCGAGATCGATGATTACTCGCGGCGCGCAGAAATAGCAACGACCTGTACTGGCGGGCGTGCCGCCCGCATTTTCAAAGTGTTCAGCCGACACGGCTGCCGCCACAATTACGAGAAACGAACGTCTTTGCCCGGATCCATCTCGAAATCCAGGGCCAACGAATCGGTCGTGTTCGGTTTGATCACTTCCGCAATGAACTTCACGTGGATCGGGTCTTCGCTGAAGATGGTGTATTTGTCCATCGATTCGAAATCGATGGCGATAAAAAAGGGCCAAGGCAAATCGGGATCGACCCGCTTCCCGCATTTGATGCTCAGGACCTCGGGAATTTTCAACAGCTGCATCCGCGCGTTCATCATCATCGCCTCCACTCGGGCAGGGGTGACCTCGGGCTTGAGTTTGTAGAGGACGATGTGGTGAATCATGAAGGTAAAGCTATTAGGCGGTTCCAGCGAACCGCGCAAGTGCGAATGCGGGCCCGAGCGAAGGAAAATAATTGAGACGCGCGAATCACAACTGTTCCCTCTGTAGTGGCAGCCGTATCGGCTGCTTTCCGTGATTCAATTGAACTATGCCGACACCCAGGACGTGGTTTCTGAAGTGCTTTCCGTCAGTTGCGGTGCTGGGCGAAATGAATGAGTGATTGCTCAAGCCCAGCGTGATCAGCCTCCTGGGGGCTTCTTCGCATCTTCCCAATCCAACGTTTCAATGCGTCCAGCTGCGAAGCCGCGCCGGGCCGCGTGCTAACGGACACAGCCGTGAACATTTCGGCCCCGCGAGTGCAAAGTTGTCTGGCGCCGTCCTTTACCTCTTAAACTCGAGCGCGCCCTTCTTGAGCGCATACGCGTAGCCCACCATCAAGATCGAGATAAAGCTGAGCATGCTCCAAAAGATCAGTCCACTTTGCTTGATCGCGTCTCGGTAAACCACCGCCCATGGATACATGAAAACGATCTCGAGATCGAAAAGAATGAAGAGCATCGCCACGAGATAAAACTTCACGCTGAACCTCGGCTGCCCTTCGCCCTGCGGCACCATCCCGCATTCGTAGGCAGTATCTTTGGCTCGCGTGCGTTTCCCGCTTTTTCCGACGAGAATGCTGACAATCAGCGCGGACCCGGCAAACAGTATGGCTACAATAATTTGCAGGAGAACCGGTAGATATTCTCGCAGCATCCGGAAATCCCCGCCTAAGTCGGCCTTCGCCTCGATCAGCTTACTTTACACCGGCGAGATGGCCATTGTGCGGGGCAATCGCGCTGGCCAAAGCCGAGGGTAAGCCCTTGTATTTCTTGCCGTTCTTCCTGACCGCGCCACGTGCTACAAGATTTTGCAACTTCTCGTAAGCTCGCAACCGCAGCATTTCCTCGCCACCGCTGGCAGCATTCCGCGCCCGGAGATTTTCGTGCACGATGTCGAAAAGCTGCTTAAACTCGAAGGACGACCGCCGGGAGAGAACCGCAACCAGCTCCTCAGTCACCAGGTCGGGAACTCGACGGGAAAATGCATTTTTCTTTAGAATAGCCATAAGGCGAGAAAGATATCACATTTTTAACTGAGCGCAGCAGTTTTCTTTTTGCGCCGCCAAATAGTGCCGAAATGGCGCAGCTGTAGCGGCAGCCGTGTCGGCTGCATCCCAAAATTCCGGAGGCGGCACGCCTGCCTCTACAACTAGGGCGTTGGCACCGGGCTGGGCGTGGGCGACGGACTCAATGCTGGTTGCGGGCTGGTCGCCGGAGGAGAGCCCCATCCGCCCAGGCTGCTGCCGGCTTTCCGGCGTGCCGCGGCGCCGGTGCCGCTGAGAATAGCGAGCCCGATCACCGATTGATTCAACGTGATTGGTCCGACCGACTCGGCCACATAGCCGTCTCGGTCATATCTTTGCGAGGAAACGATTGGACTGAGGTGTTTCGTGATTACCTCTGGCGACGGAAGCTTGGCAAGATCGACAGACCTGGTCATCGCTGGCATAAAAACCGCCGCCATCAACAACATTGGGCGCAGCGACGCATCGAGCCGGGAATACAGGAGCTGCGTGTCGATATAGGCAAAAAAGTTTGACGGTGCCGGCACCAACCGTGCGGCGTCCTTGTAAGTTTGCGAATCGGGAAGTTCCGACGACGTGCTCCCACTGCGCTTTACTGCCTCCTCCACCGAGACCGGATTGAAACCGGCGACGAGGATCCGGTCCGACAAACCGATGGTCGGAGTAATCGCGATGAAATTCGCGGGTGACTGCATCGAAAAATAGCGCACGCCCTCTTTTTCCGTCTGGGTCCAGATCGCCTCTGTGTCGGCACGCGCGATTGCCTCCACGATCTTTTCGGCTCTAGCCACGTCGGTTACTGGCAGTGTCAGAAGCAAAGACGGCCAATGGGCGCTCGGCGGCCAGTCCGCTAATGATCCCAACTCCGGGCCAAATGCGGCTTTCCAATCATTGGCTGTGATCCCGCTATCGGAGAATGCTTGAAGAAACTTCTGCGCTATCCCGCCGATGCCTGCTGCCTGGTTTAGTGTCTCCATTCTTTCGCCGAGATTGAGAAGCATCGACAGATAGAAAAACGTCTCTTTCGTGCCCAATGTCAGCGAAGAACGGGTGAGCGCCGTCCCGCCAACGCGGGATTCTAACTGTGGCATTGCGACAAAGAGCAGATCGCAAATTTTGCCTCCCTCAAACCGTGTCGCACCAGAAATACTTCGCACCTGCTCGAGCAGCGTGCGTTGATTGGAGGCAGCCCGCGACTGAATTGCAGCGCGGAGGGCAGCAAGCCGCTCGGCAAATGCCTTCGGTTGCAGATAAAAAAACGCCGCGTAACTGGATGGCCTGTGAGTGATCGCCGCGCGATATGCCTCGTCCTCTTCCAGTGTTTCATCTGGATTTTTAGCGCGACGGTGGGCGCGATCGAGCATCGCCTTTAGTTCCGTTAGATCAGTGGCGGCGAAAAACCAGGGGCGATCATACGCCGTCGCAAGCGTAAACGGAGTCGCTGAGACCACGTCGATTTGGTGATGTTCGTATTGGAGCGTCTCGTGCTTTGCGCCCGGATTTTTTTCCAAAAAGCTCGACCGCCATTTGCCGATTACTCGCTCTGCGTCGGCGACGCTCCCTCGAAAACGGAAACCACCCACGAGTTTTGGGTTGTTACCGTCGATCGATGTCAGCGCGAAAAAAACATTCTTCGGCTCGAGTTGTTCGATCTCCTGGACCGTTTGCGAAGCCGTATCTTTTTCCGAGAGGCTAGCCAGCGGCTTGCGAAGAAAATCCTGCACCGCAGGTTCGCGGTAGAGCATGTAAATGTCGGACTGGCGCCATTCATCGCGCGTTCGATTGAAATCCGGCATCTGCGCCAGAAAAATTGTTTCGCGCGGCAGGAGCACGCTCACGTAAGCGCTGGAAGTTTTCTGGGAAAGCTCCCAAACGTACCAGCCGGCGGCCGCGGCGACCGCGCCGGCGACCACGATGAAGATTATGCGTTTCATGGGCGGCTACTGTAGCGGCGGTCTGTGACCGTCGCTAATCAATCTCTTCCGCGACGGAGCGATGTAGTGGCGGATGTCCCCATCCGCACGTTGCCATGCTTTGCGGCTAACACAGCCGCCTCGACAGCTAATCAGCGTCATCCGCGTGATCCGTGGTTAAAATGAATTCGCAATCACGCTCGCGGATGAAATTGTCGATGCACGGCCTTAAGCCGTTGTTGATCGACATGGGTGTAAACTTGGGTTGTCGAAATATCCGCGTGGCCGAGCATTTCCTGAATAATGCGCAGATCGGCGCCATTTCCCAACAGATGCGTCGCGAAACTGTGCCGGAGAAGATGGGGATAGATGTTCGTCTCCAACCCGGCGTGCCGCGCATGTTTTTTTACGATCTGCCAGATGCGCGCCGTTGTTAATTTCGTGCCACGCTCCGAAAGAAAAATCTCGCTGCCGCTCCGGCGCTTGACCAGTTTTGGCCGTTCTGTGGAGAGGTACGCCGCGAGCGCTTCGCAGGCCTTGCGGCCCACCGGCACAAGTCGTGTCTTATTGCCCTTTCCCGTCACGCGCACGATGCGTTCTTCGAAATTGAAATTTTCCAGCCGCGCATTCGCCAGCTCGGAAATGCGCAGCCCGCTCGCGTAAAGCAGCTCAATCATCGCCCGATCGCGCAACCCATGAAGAGCTTTCGTGTCGATTTTGTCCAGTAACTGTTCGACCTGCAGTTCGTTGAGTGTCTCGGGCAGATAGCGCTCGATCCGCGGGAGGGCGAGCGCCTCCGCAGGATCGCGCGCAACCGCGCCTTTACCGGCCAGAAACCGGAAGAAAATCTTCAACGCGACCACAATCAATTTGATCGATGAGGCGGAAAGTCCGCCGCGTTTGCGGTTGGCCAGATATTCGCTTATGAGCGGCAGGGTCACGGCGCTCGGGTTGTCGATTTTTTTCTTCGCGGCGCACCAGTGCGCGAATTCACTCAGCGATCTCTGGGTGGAGAGCTGATAATTTTCCGACAGACCGCGCTCGACCGCGAGGAAGCGGATAAACGAGTCGATCGCGTTTTCCATGTTGTCCATTTAGCGAATTAACGATTGTGGGATTCAGCGGTTGTGGCAATCGCTAATTCATTGAATCACGAATTCGTTAATTGATTTGCGCAGGTCCGCGACATTATTGACAAGCGAAGGTTAAATGTTCGATGTTTCATCTGCGATGAGTTTGGATTTAAATACCATCCTGAAAGATTGGCCGCACGAGAACGGCAATATCAAAGTGCGCAAGATTACCGGCCTCGATGGCCGCGAGAAGTTGCAACTGCGGGTTGACTTGGGCGTGCTGCAAATGGAAATGAGCGGCCGTCCCGATGGTCAGCGCCCGCACAAATGCGAGTCGCTGCTGGAATACCATCAAAAGCGGGCGACCCGCGCAGAGGAAAGGGGCCAGACTTACGAGATTACGTCCGAACAATGCGCCGAGCTCCAGCAGGAAGGCATCCAATATTATCATCGTTATTTGAGTCTGTTTCAGATCAACGATTTCGCGGGTGTGGTACGCGACACCCAGCGTAATCTCGATCTTTTCACTTTTGTCACCGAGCACACGGACCGGGAAGAACTTTCCTGGAGCCTGCAACAGTTCCGGCCATACGTGCTCATGATGAATACGCGGGCCAAAGCCTCTATTCTTCTTGCCCAGGGGAAATTTGGCGAAACCATGGCAGAAATCGAGCGTGGCCGCGACGCTATCGCCGATTTTTTTCAACACTCAAATTTCCCCGAACTCGTTTCGAAAAGCTCGGAGATCGCATTTCTCGAGGACTGGCTCGAGGAGGTTAAAGCGAAACGTCCGCTCTCGAAGTTGGAGATTATGCAGCGCGAGATGGAAACCGCGATTGCAAAGGAACTCTACGAGCGTGCTGCAGAATTGCGCGACGCCATCAAGTTGCTGAAGACGCAGGATCGTTAGAAGTCTGCTCGCAAATCGAGTCGGAGGGATGCTCCCCAGAGAGGATGCGCCCTTGCATTTTGAGGAGACGACATCTAGCTGTTTTACGATATGAAAGTTACACTCTGTTCGCTGGTCCTAAGCGTTATTTTCAGCGTTTCTGTCCGTGCCGACCTCACCATTACGTACTCGTCAACCATGCAACCGGCATCGCAGGTCGGAAAAGGTGAGGCAGCCGAGGCAGCCGGAACAGCCGCGAATATGACAATCAAGA
>JBIOVE010000075.1:0-8366 GCA_044867565.1 Candidatus Udaeobacter sp.
GGCGAAGCGCGTGTCGTGCGCTTACAGAAGGAACAAACTTTTCGCGCAGTCGGCGTTGTGCTGATCATAGTGCCGGTTGGCTCGACGGCCGATTTGGTCACGTGCGCGGCGTCGCAGCAAAGCAGTCACCCGATCGGAGCAATTTGATTCCAAGATTATTGATCGACATTCGCAAGATCGAGGTTAGAATATTTGCGTAATGAGCGCTGACATGATTTTCTGGACAGACTTGGCTGACAGCATGCAGCCTGTCTTTGCGTCAGCGTCGGTAATGTGGCGATAAAAAGCGACCGTTTCTCAACGGGACGCTGATCGTATCTCTCTTTCCGAGGGAGATCTTGTCTTTGCGTCAATGAGATAACCCAACGTTTATAAGCATATGTTGATTGTGATGAAAGTGGGCGCCACCGCGCGCGAGATCGATGCGGTGGTTGATGTTATCCAGGCAATCGGACTACGTGCCCATCCAATGCCGGGCGCGACGCGAACCGCCATTGGGATCACCGGCAACGAAGGCGTAATCGATGGCAGGCGTTTTGAAGACCTGCCCGGTGTCGCGGAAGTCATTCGCGTCACCAAGCCGTACAAGCTGATCACCCTCGATCTGCGGCCGGAGAAAACAATTGTGCGAGTCGGCGACGCTACGATCGGCGGCAGCGAACTCGCAATTATCGCAGGCCCTTGCGCGATCGAGAGTCGTGACCAGGCGTTTGCTGTAGCGGAGTCAGTGCAGCAGAGCGGGGCGCGTTTCTTTCGCGGCGGCGTGTGGAAGCCTCGAACCTCACCCTACACATTCCAAGGTTTGGGCGACAAGGGTTGGGAAATCATGGCGGAGATCCGTCAAGTGTTTGGGCTGAAGATCGTCACGGAAGCAGTGGACGAGTCCAATATCGATCTGATCGAGCGGCACGGCGATGTCATCCAGATTGGCGCTCGCAACATGCAGAACTTTTCGCTCCTGAAGAGGGCTGGGCGGTCGGAGCTGCCCGTGCTGTTGAAACGAGGGATGGCTGCAACGCTCGAGGAATGGTTGCTCGCGGCCGAGTACATCATGGCCGAGGGCAATTACAACGTCATCCTGTGCGAACGAGGGGTCCGCACTTTTGCGCAGCACACACGTAACACGCTCGATCTCGCTTCGGTGCCAGCGATTCGTCGAATTTCCCATTTGCCGGTAATCGTGGACCCATCCCACGGCACAGGCAGCGCCTACATGGTCACGCCGCTTGCCCGGGCCGGTGTCGCAGTCGGAGCTGACGGTCTCATGATCGAAGTCCACAACCACCCTGAACTCGCCCTTTCTGACGGCGCGCAAGCCTTAACGCCCTCTGAGTATGCGCAACTCATCGAGGAGGTTCGCGCGATTCGTGAAGTGACTACGCCAGTTTGATGACAGCCGATGGGAAAAGACAACAGCCAACGAATTTAGAATCGATGCTGCTCCTGATCGATAACTACGACTCGTTCACTTACAACCTCGCGCAGTATTTTGGCGAGCTTGGGTGTGAGCTCCTCATTAGACGAAACGATGAAATCTCGCTGAGTGAAATCGCAGCGTTAGCACCACAGCAGATTTGCATTTCACCCGGCCCATGCACTCCGCGTGAAGCGGGCATCAGCAAAGATGTCATTCTACGCTTTGGCTGCGAGATTCCCATCCTGGGCGTCTGTCTCGGACATCAATGCATCGCTGAAGCGTACGGCGGAAAGGTCGTCCGCGCTTCCCGCCTCATGCATGGGAAAGCATCCACGATCAGGCATGACGGGAGCGCGCTTTTTTGCAATTTGCCTACACCCTTTGAAGCTGGCCGATACCACTCGCTGGTCGTCGAGCGAAGTTCCTTTCCGCCATCCCTTGAGGTCACTGCCGAAAGCGATGATGACGAAATCATGGCGTTGCGCCATCGCGAATTCCCAGTGCAAGGAGTGCAATTTCATCCGGAATCAGTGCTCACGCGAGACGGTAAGAAAATTCTCGCCAGCTTTCTTTCGGCCCCATTCCATTGAATGAAACCGCATCTCACTCCGACGCTGAATGAGTTCTCTCAGCTCGCGAAATGCGGCAACGTCATTCCTGTTTTCGCGGAATTCGTCGCTGACGGTGAAACGCCCGTTTCAGCATTCAAAAAACTTGACCGCGGTTACAGCTTCCTCTTCGAGTCGACCGAAAGAAATGATGTGTCGGGACGATTCTCGTTCGTGGGAACCGACCCACGGGTCGTCATCCAAAGTTACGGACACGAAATTCGAATCGTCGAACGCGGCGGGAAGCAGCGATTCAATACAATGGCCGATCCACTCGATGAGGTCCGCAAATTGCTGGCGTGCTATCAATTCGCCTCGCGCCCGGAATTGCCACGGTTCGCTGGCGGCGCTGTCGGGTTTCTCGGCTACGAAGCGATCAGTTTCTTCGAACCGAAAGTTCCAGTGGCACATCGTGATGAGCTCCACCTGCCGGAAATGCTCTTCATGCTCACCAGCAGCGTCCTCATTTTCGATCATCGGCTGCGCAGTCTGAAAATTGTCGTAAACGCATTCCTCGACGATGGCCCACCGAAAGAGGTTTATGCGCGGGCGACCGAATCGGTCGACACCATCGTGCGCCAACTCGCGAAACCTGCTGAGCTTCCGCTCGTTCCAATTGAGGAGTGCGAGATGCAGACGGCTCAGAGCAATTTCCGTCCCGCGGAATTTGAGCGCGCCGTTGAACAGGCGAAGGAATATATTCGCGCCGGCGACATCTTCCAGGTCGTCTTGTCGCAGCGATTCGAAACCCACTTCAGTGTCGACCCACTCGATTTTTATCGGTGTCTCCGTTTCATCAATCCTTCGCCGTACATGTTTTGCCTCAAATTCGGCGATGATTTTGCGCTCGTTGGCAGCTCACCGGAGATGCATGTTCGGCTGATTGGCGACACGGTCGAGATTCGTCCGATCGCAGGGACGCGTCCCCGCGGCGTCACCTCCGCACAATACGAACGCAATGCCGCCGAACTACTCGCCGATCCCAAGGAGCGCGCCGAACACATCATGCTTGTCGATCTTGCGCGCAATGATGTTGGACGGATCGCGGAATTCGGCACGGTGCGTGTGACCGAGATGATGGAGATCGAGCGTTACAGTCACGTCATGCACATCGTTTCCAATGTGGCTGGTCGTCTCCGGACCGGTTGCAACGCCTTCGACGTGGTCAAAGCGACATTTCCTGCGGGAACGGTCGCGGGTGCGCCGAAAATCCGCGCCATGCAAATTATCAGCGAGCTGGAAAAGATTCGGCGCGGCTGCTATGCGGGCGCGATCGGCTATTTTGGATTCGATGGTAATTTCGATTCCTGCATCGCACTGCGCTGCGCTGTGTTAAAAAATAAAAGGGCGTACTTTCAAGCTGGCGCGGGCATCGTCGCCGATTCGGACCCACGCTTGGAATACGATGAAACCGTCAACAAAGCGCGCGCAATGGCGAAAGCTCTTGCGATGGCAACGCGAATGGGATGATCGGCGAGTTGCGACTACGGAAATGAATCCCAAGGAACATACGCCTGGTGTCGCGAGACCTGGTTGGTTGCTGCCGACGCTGCCCCGAACTGACGAACTTGGACGTCAGGCCAGCGATATTGGCGATTTCGAACTGCGCGAAACGACATTACGTCTCATGCGCGGCGAGAATCTCAGTCGTATCGAAGCGGCGAATTTCCTCGGAGCGCTCCTCAATCCCACGGCCACGGACGCGCAAGTTGCAGCGGCGCTTGCTGTTTTGGCGGTCAAAGGCGAAACGGTCGAAGAGTTGGCCGGCATGGCGGAAGCCATGCGAAATCGCGCCATTCCAGTGCGCTCGCGTCACCAGCGTTTCATCGACACCGCAGGAACCGGCTCGAGCGCAGCGAAAACTTTCAATGTCTCAACAGCCGCAGCTTTTGTCATCGCTGGCGCCGGTTTACCTGTGGCGAAACACGGATCACGGGCCGCGACGTCCCATTCCGGTAGTGCCGACGTGCTCGAAGCGCTCGGCGTCAACACGGCCGCCCCGCCAGAAACGGTCGAGCGCTGTCTCAACGAGCACGGAATCTGTTTTATGTTTGCTCCGCTGTTTCATGGCGCAACCGCACGCGTCGCACACGTGCGCCGTGAACTCGGCGTGCACACCACATTCAACCTGCTCGGTCCGCTAACGAACCCCGCGCGGGCCCCCTTTCAGATCCTCGGCGTCTGGCATTCTGCGTTACTTGAGCGAGTCGCGGCGGCTCTCTCCTTGCTCGGCGCACAAAAAGCGTGGGTTGTGCATGGCGCCGACGGTCTGGACGAAATAACGATAACCGGCAAGACTTTTGTCGCATCGTGCTCGACTCGTTCTAGCATGGACACGTTTACAATCTCGCCAGACGATTTCGGACTGGAACGCCGATCTCTCGATGGATTGCGCGGTGGCGGACGAGTTGAGAATGCGCAACTGATCCGCGCAATTCTGCAGGGTAGAAACGAGGGAAATTTAGCCACTGCACGCGACCTTGTCATCGCAAATGCCGCTGCCGCGCTTCAAGTTGCGGGGCTTGCGCCAGATCTTCGCTGGGCGGCGAGCCTCGCGCGAGAAAGCATCGATAGCGGATGCGCGGCATCGAAACTGGAGGCGCTGGTCCGCGAAACAAATCGAGACGAATGAGCAGGAATTTTCTCTCGGACATTCTCGCCCAAAAGCGGCAAGTCGTGGCACGGCTTCAAAGCGATCGTTCCGTCGGGGATTTTCGCAAACGCGCGCTGGAGATTCGAACAAACGCGGCACTGCATCGCCTGCTCCGAGCGCTGGAATCGGAATCTCCGCGACTCAAGATCATCGCGGAATTCAAACGCAGATCGCCATCAGTTGGAATCATTCACGATGGTCTTTCGGCCGCAGATATTGCTCGTCGCTACGAGCAGGGCGGCGCTTGCGCAATTTCGGTCCTGACCGACGAAGCACATTTCGGTGGATCGATTGTCGATCTTAGGACAGTTCGCTCCAGCACGAAACTGCCGGTTCTGTGCAAAGAGTTCATCATTGATCCGATTCAAATTTACGAAGCGGCCATTGCAGAAGCCGACGCCGTCCTCCTGATTGTGGCAGCACTGGATGATGTTTCGTTAGGCAACTTGCGCAAAATCGCAGAGGACGACCTCGGGCTCGACGTCCTTGTCGAAGTGCATACATCCGACGAACTGCGCCGGGCACTGAAAGCCGGCGCGAAAATCGTCGGAGTGAATAATCGCGACCTGAAAACGTTTCAGGTTTCATTGAGCACAAGCGAACGTCTGATCGCCCAAGCTCCGCCAGGCAGCGTTATGATTAGCGAAAGTGGGCTGCAAGGCGTGGAATCATTGCGTCACCTCCGGAACCTCGGATTTCGCGGTTTCCTCATCGGCGAAGCGCTCATGCGCGCCAGCGATCCTGAAATGGCTCTGCGCAATTT
Source organism: Candidatus Udaeobacter sp. (assembly GCA_044867565.1). Classification (GTDB taxonomy): domain Bacteria; phylum Verrucomicrobiota; class Verrucomicrobiia; order Chthoniobacterales; family UBA10450; genus Udaeobacter. Next base: position 5,442 of record JBIOVE010000075.1, read on the forward strand.
AATAGCCGCTACCGAAGATCGACAAGTTACACAAGCTGGAGCGCGCCAATCATGACTTCGGTGGAAATCAAAATTTGCGGCGTCACCAACGTGAAAGACGCCAGAACCTGCGCCGAACTGGGCGCCACCATGATTGGACTGAACTTTTACCTTCAAAGTCCCCGCTGTATTGAACCCGAAGTTGCACGGCAAATCGTGGAGGCGATACCGTCTGGCATTCGCGCGGTCGGTGTTTTCGTTGACGCGAGCGCTGGCGAAGTCCGGAATGTCGCAAACGCAGCTGGGATCCGATGCGTTCAATTGCATGGTGATACGTCGCCCGCAACATGCCGCGAATTGACTCGTGAATTTCGCGTCATTCGCGCTTTTTCGACCGACGCTCGGTTCCAGCCGGAAGACGCCTCTTCGTTTCCTGATTGCGACGTGTTGGTTGACGCACCTCACCCGGAGCTTCGAGGCGGCACGGGCCTGACATCCGACTGGCCGGCCGCTCGAGCAACGCTACCGTTCGCGCGATTCCTCATTCTCTCTGGCGGTTTAAACGCTCAAAACGTCGGCCGGGCGATCACAACTGTCACACCGCACGCGGTTGACGTTTGCAGCGGTGTCGAGCACGCACGGGGCGTGAAGGATTATCGCGCCATCAAAAATTTTATTACTGCCGTACGAATGGCCGAGCGTTCCATGAGCACTCCCTCACCTCACTAACCTGCAATGCAAAAATCGCCGATCACAAGAAGCGAGCCGGACGAGCACGGACACTGGGGAAAGTTTGGCGGTCGCTATGTTCCAGAAACATTAGTGGCACCGCTGGAGGAGTTGACGAAAGAGTTCAAACGAGCGCGCGCCGATTCCGACTTCTGGCGCGAACTTAACCGATTACTGCGCGATTACTGCGGTCGACCAACGCCGTTGTTTCACGCGCGTCGTCTGACGGCGTATGCCGGCGGAGCCCAAATTTATCTTAAGCGGGAAGATCTTTTACACACTGGCGCACATAAGATCAACAATGCGATGGGTCAGGCGCTGCTCGCCCGGCGAATGGGCAGGCATCGCATCATTGCCGAGACGGGCGCGGGCCAGCACGGCGTCGCGACGGCGACAGTGTGTGCGCTGTTTGGGTTACGCTGCATCATTTACATGGGTGCGGAAGATGCGCGGCGGCAAGCGCTCAACGTTTTTCGAATGCGATTGCTTGGCGCTGAAGTCGTGACCGTCAACGCTGGTACGCGGACGCTAAAGGATGCAATTAACGAAGCGCTGCGCGATTGGGTGACGAACGTGCACGACACGTATTATTTGCTCGGCAGCGCGCTTGGTCCGCATCCCTACCCGCTTATGGTACGCGAGTTTCAGCGAGTAATTGGGCGCGAAGCGCGTGAACAGATCTTATCCACGACCGCAAAATTGCCGCGGGCGCTGATTGCCTGTGTCGGCGGCGGCTCCAATTCGATCGGTTTGTTTCATCCTTTCATTGCCGACGAACAGGTTCGATTGATCGGCGTGGAAGCCGGAGGGCGCGGCGATTCATTAGGCGAGCATGCCGCGAGATTTCACAGTGGCGTGGTGAGCGGTGGCGGGCGCGTCGGTGTTTTGCAAGGCACAATGTCGTACGTGCTCCAGGATGCGAACGGTCAAATTGCAACGACCCATTCGATCTCGGCCGGCCTTGATTACTCAGCGATCGGCCCAGAGCACGCGTTTCTCCATGACAACGGACGAGCCGAATACATTTGGGCGAGCGATGCGGAAGCGCTCGAAGGATTCCGACTTTGCGCCAGGCTGGAAGGAATTATTCCCGCGCTCGAAACATCGCACGCCATCATGCCTGCCATTCGTCTCGCGCGTGAATTGGCGCAAGACGACGCAATTATCGTAAATCTGTCCGGCCGCGGTGATAAAGACGTCCAGCTCGTTGCGGAATTACAGACGCGATGAGTCGAATCCGGGAAACGTTCGCTGAGCTGAAGCGCTCCGGACGCGGCGGGTTCATCCCATTTATCACCGCAGGCGATCCCGATCTCGCGATCACCCAGCTTTTGCTAATCGAACTTGCGAAGGCGGGAGCCGATATCATCGAGCTCGGCGTCCCCTTCAGCGATCCAGTCGCCGATGGCGAAGTGATTCAGCGCGCTTCCGAGCGCGCGCTGCGCAGGGGCGTTACGCTCGCCGACGCGCTCACGTGCGTTGCACATGCAAAGCGGCACATCAACGTGCCAGTTGTACTCTTCAGTTATTTCAATCCACTGCTGAACTTCGGCGAAGGTCGGCTGGCGAACGAGGCCGAACAGGCCGGAGTCGACGCAGTGCTCGTCACGGATTTGATTCCTGAAGAAGCCGAACAATGGACTGAGAAACTTCGTCAGCACGGGTTGGACCCGATTTTTCTCGTTGCACCCACAACTTCGGACGAGCGTCTTGCGCAGATCGCGCGGCAAGCGCGCGGATTCATATACGCTGTTTCACGTGCCGGCGTGACGGGAGCGCGAGATGAGATGACGCGTGATGCTGAAACTCTCGTGAAGCGTGTGCGGTCGGTGAGCGATTTGCCAGTCGCGGTCGGCTTCGGCATCTCGACCGCAGAACAGGTGCGAGAAGTCTGGCGCTTTGCAGATGCGGCCGTGGTCGGCAGCGCCATCGTGAGCCAAATCGAAAGACTCGCGAACTCGCCGGACTTGGTTAATCGCGTCGGCCAGTTCGCGCGATCATTGCTCGGGCCGAAGCAGGCGAATTGAGCGGAGACCGACCTATTAATTGCGCGAAATCTCGCAGCTGAACGCGAATCGGGAACGAATGGTAATTGCAAGATACGGCCGACAGGCCTTTGAGAATCGTCTATAAATTGATGGGAGATCCACGAAACGTCGCGCACGCCAAGAAAGTCGTCCAAGAGAAGCATCATAAGCACAAGGATGGCGCTACAGC
>JBIOVE010000076.1:0-15739 GCA_044867565.1 Candidatus Udaeobacter sp.
GAGCACATCGTCCAAGGCGTTGACGAACATGTCGATTTCGCGCTCGCCAATCATCAACGGTGGCAGGATTTTCATCACATCCATGGCATGGCCGGCTACCTGCGTGAGAATACGATGCTTGCTCAACATTTGCGTCACGATCATTTGCGCAAAGAGCACCTTGTCGATCTTATGCAAAAACTTCCAGGCCATCTTCAGTTTGAATTCCTGCGGCTCATGAAATTCGATCCCGATCATTAGCCCTTTGCCGCGCACTTCTTTGATGAACGAATGCTTAGCGCGCAACTGATCGATCTTCTCCATTAGCGACGCGCCCATCTTCGCCGCGTTTTCGACAAGGTTCTCGTTATCGATCACTTCGAGCGCCGCGAGACCGCACGCCATCGCCAGGTTATTGCGTCCGAACGTAGTCGAATGCACGACGCAACGGTCCATTCGGCTGAACGTCTTCTGATAAATGTTGCGCCGTGTTATAATCGCGCCGCACGGCACGTAACCGCCGCTCAAGGTTTTCGCCAGCGTGATAATGTCCGGCTCAAGGCTCCAATGCTCAAAGCCAAACATCTTCCCGGTGCGGCCGAGGCCGGTCTGCACTTCATCGGAGATCAGGAGCGTCCCGTATTTGCGACAAAGTTCCTGCGCGCGAACGAAGAAATCGGTATTTGGCGATTTGCAGCCTTTCCCTTGCACCGTTTCGATCACGAACGCCGCAACATCGCGCGAGGATAATTGTCGATCCAGCCCTTCGACATCGTCGAGCGGCACCCGCGCATCGAATCCTTCCATCAGGGGTCCAAAGCCTTCCGTGAAACTTTCACAGCCCATCAGCGACAACGAGCCGAGGCTAAGCCCGTGAAATGCGCTGCCGAGTGAGACCACGCGCTTTCGCCCAGTTGCCGCACGGGCAAATTTCAACGCGCCTTCCATCGCCTCAGTGCCGGAGTTGCAAAAGAAAACTGCATCCAGATGCGGCGGGGTTCGTTTCGTGAGCGCCTCGGCCAGCAGGCCGCTCAGAAGCGAGCAATCCATTTGCACCATATTTGGCAGATCGAGATCGAGAACATCGCGAATCGCCTGTTTCACAACTTGATGATTCCGCCCGATGTTGAAAACGCTGTAGCCGCTCAGAAAATCGAGATACCGCTGGTTATCCATATCGTAGAGATACGCGCCCTCTGCTCGCGCGTAGACTTTGTCGAACCCGATCACTCGCTGAGCCGCCACCAGTGTGCGGTTTACGTGCCGCTCGTGCAGCTGATAGTTTTCACCCAGCCGCGCCGCTACGATTTCTTTTAGATCAAAAGCCATTGCACAATGTTCTGCGATGTCATTGCGGAACGCAACTGCTACGGCTTCCAATCCCGATAAGCCTGGTGGGCGCCAATCTCCAGATTGGTCTTCCCTGGTGAATATTGCTCCAATTGCGTGGCCAGCCATTGGAACCATTCAAAAGTTTTCTGTGAGCCGCTGCGTCGGCGTTCTTGCTCGACGTAGGGCCGCACTTTACGCCAGGCGAGACGTACGGTGCCACCCATCAAGTCCCCGACCACCTGCAAAGGAACGATCCGCGCATAAACAGAATAACCGAGCCCTTCGAGAATCACGCCAATCGCCTGCACTGCAGCGAGCACGCGCGCGTCCGCCTCGATCACCGACGCAGTCGATCCATCCGGAATACTGTGCACGACGATCATCGACTTCATCCATTCTGGGGTAAGAATCGCTTGAACAGCGGCGAAGGCTGCTCGCTCTGCGCGTTCCCGACGTGCACGACGCGCTTCAAGCAAACCGAATGCGACCGCAATAAAGACCGCTAATGCCGTGGCCACATTTGCCAAAGTGGAGAGGTCCACAGGTCGAGCTTATCAGGATCTTCCCGTGTAAAGCCAAACCGAAATTCGCTACGAGAAAAAAAGCCGCAGGATTCGAACGAACCCTGCGGCTTTGAAATAATGTGGAAGGGGCCTCAGTGCCCCGATTGCCACATATTACTCTTCCACAACCACGCGTTCAACCACACGCTTCTCGGTAGGGCCAGTGTAATACACTCGCACCCTCTGCCCGGCCCGCAGCGGGGCCGTCACGATTTTGCCGGCGCCATCGACGATGCGAGCGGCGGTTCCGAGCGCGAAGCTCACCGGACCTTCGTTGCTTCTCACAACGATGGTTTTGCCGGGCTCATAGGTCGTAACCGTACCCGCGGAATACGTCGTCGTCTCAGTCGTCGTTGTCGTATCGGGCGCGGTCGTTGTTGTTTGTTCGGTAGTAGTTGTGCTTGTTTGCGCAAACGCCAGCGGCGCAATGAGCGCGCAGACGAGAGCGATAATTGTCTTCTTCACTATAATGCCTCCCTATTTTATGTTGATACTTACCCCAAGATTTCGTAGCTCGGGGGCTGAACGGACGGCTCCCAGGGTTTCGCCCGTCCGTCCCATGCTTTGACCGGCCCTGCGACACCGCTATTCGAACTAATTTCGATTTGTGTGATTGAGCGGGCCTGCGGATTCGTTAACGTGATGTGCCAATGACCAGCCAAGCGCCGACTGTCGATCCGGTTGTTACACCGGACTTGGTGATGAAACACGGCCTGGCACCGGACGAATTCGAGCGCATTAAAAAAATCCTTGGCCGTGAGCCGAATTTCACTGAACTCGGCATCTTCTCAGTAATGTGGAGCGAGCACTGCTCGTATAAAAATTCTAGAAAAGAACTGAAGAAATTCCCGACCACCGGGCCAAACATTCTGGTGAAAGCGGGTGAAGAAAATGCAGGGGTGGTCGATATCGGCGACGGCTGGGCGATCGCGTTCAAGATCGAGAGCCACAACCACCCGAGCGCCATCGAGCCGTTCCAAGGCGCAGCCACTGGTGTCGGGGGAATCATTCGCGACATCTTTACTATGGGCGCGCGACCAGAGTTTTGCCTGAACTCGCTGCGGTTCGGGCCGATTACAGAGCAATCAAACATCGATCCTCAAAGATCAAACATCGCCGCTAACAGGCGGCTCTTTACAGGGGTCGTCTCCGGCATAGCGCATTACGGAAACTGCATTGGCGTGCCCACCGTCGGTGGCGAGATTTATTTCGACGAAAGCTTTGAGGGTAATCCGCTCGTAAACGTTTTTTGTCTCGGCGTGTTGCGCCACGGACGACTCGCGCGCGGCACGGCAAAAGGCGTAGGCAATCCCGTTTTTTACGTCGGCGCCGAAACGGGCCGGGACGGTCTTGCGGGCGCGGCGTTCGCATCGCGTGAATTGACCGAACAGTCGCGCGAAGATCGCCCCGCTGTGCAGGTTGGCGATCCATTCAAGGAAAAATTATTGCTCGAGGCATGTCTGGAACTTCTGGCGCGAGATGCTGTCGCTGGAATTCAAGATATGGGCGCCGCCGGTCTCACTTGTTCGACCTGCGAAACGGCGAGCCGTGGCGGCAGCGGAATCGAAATCGATCTGGCAAAAGTGCCGAAGCGCGAGTCAGGCATGACACCGTACGAACTTCTGCTCAGCGAATCGCAGGAGCGAATGCTGATCATCGCCAGGCACGGAAAAGAAAATATTGTCCGTGAAGTTTTTGAAAAATGGGACGTGCCATGTGCGGAAATCGGCCGTGTCACCGACGATGGCATAATGCGCGTGCACGATAATGGCTCGATTGCCGCCGAGATCCCGGCCAAAGCGCTCGCTGACGAAGCGCCGCTCTACTCGCGCGAGGCGAAGGCGCCTTCTTCTGCGGCGGTCTATGACCGTCGCACTAATGACCTTCCGGCTATCGACAATCACGAAGCACTCCGCCAGTTGCTGCGTGATCCGACAATTGCCTCAAAAAACTGGGTCTATCGCCAATACGATCACACAGTACGCACTGGCACAATTGTAAAACCAGGATCGGACGCTGCGGTGTTCTTCGTTCGTTACGCGAACAAAATCCTGGCCGCGACCACTGATTGCAATTCACTTTATTGTGCACTCGATCCGCGCCAAGGCGGCAAGATCGCGGTCGCGGAAGCCGCGCGCAACCTTACCTGCTCTGGGGCACGCCCTCTCGCTGTTACTGACAACTTGAACTTCGGCAATCCTTATAAGCCGGAGAACTTTTGGCAATTACGCGAAGCAGTTGAAGGAGTCGCGGAAGCCTGCCGCGCATTCGGCACGCCCATAACGGGCGGGAATGTCTCCTTATATAATGAGAGTCCCGCCGGAGTCGTTGATCCGACGCCGACAATCGCAATGGTTGGTTTGATTGATGACGAGCGCCACATCACCACGCAATGGTTCAAAAACGACGGCGACGTAATTATTCTGGTCGGCTCTGTAGCCAAAGTCGCTGACCCCGGCCGAGGGAAACCTGGCCATGCCATTGAAGCCGCGATCAACGATCCCGGCTACAACCTCGGTGGTTCCCGTTACGTAAAAGTCCGCCAGAGGATGAAAATCGGTCCGCCGCCACATGTCGATCTTAAGCTTGAAATCAAGATGCAAAAGGCTGTTCGTGATCTAATTCGCGAAGGTCTGATAAAAAGCGCGCACGATTGCAGCGAAGGTGGAATTTCCGTTGCGCTTGCCGAATGCTGCTTTAGTCCTGAAAGACTTCTTGGCGCGGATATCGATTTAAATGCAGGCGGTACGCCTGCCGCCGGAGCGCTTTTTAACGAGTCGCAATCACGCATCATCATTTCTGTCGATTCGAAAGATGCCGAAAAGACGATTTCGATCTGTCGCGAACAGGGCGTCCCATTCCAGGAGTTAGGGAAAATCGGGGGCGACGAACTTCGCATTCGCGTTAATAACGAAACGTTTCACTGGCCGATTGCCGACCTTTACGACGACTGGTTTAACGCCATCCGCCGCGCTGTCGAAGGCGAAACGGAAGGAATTCCAAGCTTGTGAGAACCGCATTGGAACACGAGATTGAATCCCTGCATTATTTAGTGGACTATCTAGTGTGATCTCCCCCCGCGACGAAATCGATATCGACCAGGTACCGGACTCTGCTGCGCTTCCGCAGCATGAGTGTGGACTTTTTGGCGTATTCGGTCATCCGAACGCGGCGGTGCTGACTTACTACGGGCTGTTTGCGTTACAGCATCGTGGCCAGGAGAGCGCGGGCATCGTGACGAGCAATGGCCCGGGCACGAGCTTCCTGATGCACAAAGACATGGGCCTCGTCTCGCAGGTGTTTGGCCAGGAAGAACTGGCGAAACTTAAGGGCACGCGCGCGATCGGGCACACCCGCTACTCGACGACCGGCACGAGCACGATCAAAAACGCGCAACCCTTTGTGGTTGACTGCGTGCGTGGCCAGATGGCGATTGCACACAATGGCAATTTGATTAATGCCGATCTTTTGCGAGACGAGCTCGAGCGGAAAGGCTCCATCTTCCAAACGACCGCCGATAGCGAAATCATTTTGCATCTGCTCGCGCAGCCCTCGGAGAATGGGGGCAATGTGCTGGCTGCGTTGCGGCGGATTCAGGGCGCTTTTTCGCTCCTGATCATGAGCGAACGTGAACTGATCGCGGTGCGCGATCCTTTCGGCTGGCGACCGCTTGCGCTCGGTAAACTCGACGGCGCTTACATTGTTGCTTCCGAAACCTGCGCTCTTGACCTCATTCACGCGGAGTTCATCCGCGAAATCGAACCTGGTGAGGTGCTGATCATCGACGAAAACGGACTGCGCTCGGAACGGCCATTCCCAGACGAGCGGCCGGCGTTCTGCATGTTTGAATACGTTTACTTCTCTCGCCCGGACAGCATGCTAGGCGGCGTCAACGTGGGAAAGGTGCGAATGGAAATGGGACGTGAGCTTGCACGCAGATTCCCTGTCGAAGCGGACATTGTCGTGCCGGTGCCCGACTCTGGAAATTATGCTGCGCTTGGTTTCGCCGAAGAACTGAAGATCCCTTACGCGCACGCCTTTGTTCGCAATCACTACATTGGGCGCACATTTTTGCAGCCGAGCCAGCTCATTCGCGATTTCGATGTCCGGGTGAAATTGAATTTGATCAAAGAAATGGTTGCCGGAAAACGCGTCGTCGTTGTTGATGATTCAATTGTACGCGGTACGACGGCACGCGCGCGCGTGGTAAATTTGCGCGAGGCCGGCGCCAAGGAAGTGCATATGCGAGTGAGCTGTCCGCCACACCGGTTCGCCTGCCACTACGGCATCGATTTTCCCGATCCGGAAAAACTGATCGCCAATCAGATGTCGATGGAAGATATCTGCAAATATCTCGGAGTGGACAGCCTCGGGTATCTCGATGTCGAAGGCATGGTGAAGGCGACCGGGAAGCCGTTGAACAGCTTCTGCCTCGCCTGTTTCACCGGTGATTATCCCCTGCCCGTCGACCCCGCACTGGACAAATTCATCATGGAAAAACGCGAGCAGCGCGCGAAAGCCCTCGCCGATCAGGAAGCGCACCCGACATTGTTCGCCGATTTGAAATGATTGTCATTCCGAGCGCAGCAAAACGGAGTCGAGGAATCCCGTGATGATAGCTTGAATGCAGCGCCACGGGATTCCTCGACTTCGCTCGGAATGACAAAGAAGAAAAGGGCCTACGCAAATGCAGGCGTGGATGTCGATCTTGGTAATCGACTCAAACGCAATATTCAGTCGCTAGTGAAGCAAACGCACGGGCGGCAGGTGGTCGGCAAGATCGGCGGTTTCGGCGGACTGTTCCGAGCAAATTTCTCTGGCATGCGCGAGCCTGTTCTGGTGGCAAGCATCGATGGCGTGGGAACGAAATTGAAAATCGCATTTGCGATGAACAAACATGATACCGTGGGCGCTGATCTGGTAAATCATTGCGTGAACGACATCGCGGTGCTCGGTGCACGACCGCTTTTTTTCCTGGACTACATCGGCTGCGAGAAACTCGACCCAGCTGTTTTTCAGCAGCTGCTGCGCGGTTTTTCTCGTGCCTGTCGATCCGCTGGCTGCGCGCTGATCGGCGGCGAGACAGCGCAAATGCCGAAGATGTATCGCAAGGGCGAATACGATCTCGCCGGCTGCATCGTTGGCGTGGTCGATCGCGCAAAGATTATCGATGGCCGCAAAATCATACCAGGCGATGCTATTCTTGGTCTCGCTTCAAACGGCTTGCACACGAACGGCTACTCGCTGGCCCGAAAAATTTTGTTCCAAAAAATGGGCCGCAAAGTCAGTTCGCGCCTTCCGGGATCGAAAACCACTGTTGGCGAGGAGCTGCTTCGTGTGCACAAAAATTATCAAGCGCTTCTGGCAAATGTTCCTGCCGGCGCGATCAAAGGAATGGCCCACATTACCGGCGGCGGCTTGATCGATAATTTGCCACGGATATTGCCGGCGAATTGCGACGCGGTGATCGATACGAAAAGCTGGAAGAAACCGGCGATCTTCAGAATCTTGCAGCAAAATGGAAACGTCGATCGTCAGGAGATGTATCAGGTTTTCAATATGGGCATCGGCATGGCGGTGATTATCGCTAAGCGCGACGTGAAGCGCACGATATCAACCTTGCGCGCGAAACGAATTGGCCGGATCGAGCGCGGGACGGGCAAAACGCGTTTATTATTTTAACGGCCGATAAAACGCATTTCACGGATAACACGAACTTTTTTCTGCAATTATCCGCGTGATCCGCGGTTGATTAACATCGACAATGGATCTTTACGAAGGGCGAGACGAGCCAGAGTCCAATGCGTCCGCCGGGATCTGAACCTGCGGTGTCAGGGCCGTCTGCGTGATTTTACCTCGGCGCATCACCCGCTGAAGACCTGCGCGACGCGCCGCAAGATCGACAAGTTCGGCTACCCGTGACTTCAGCAGGCGCGCTCGCGTTGCGAGAAACACCACGAAGAGTGAATACGGAATAACGAACCAAAGATCGACATGAGAAATATTGAGCTGCCGATATACCAAAAGACTCAACGCAATGAGATTGAAGATGACGGTCGTCGTGACCAATCGGTTACGAAGCCGAACACGGGTTAAGCATTTCCCCCCGCCGTGATATTCGGTCACGGTTTGGAGCGCGATGCTCCACCAAAAATTTCCGTAAATTTGAATGTCCCATTCATTCCACCCGCTATCGGTCGAATAGCGCCAGCCTTCTTCATCGAGCAATTGGAAGATGGCGCCAAGCAAGTAATGACGGTCCCTGCCCTCTTCGCTCCAAAACATCCGGCGACTCAAACCGCCAAGAAGCCGTTGGCCATTCGGCAAACGTTCGTGCGTGCGAATCACACTTCGCGGGGTGCGTTTGAAATGCAGCCAAGTGAAGTAGCGCGACCACCCTCGCACGAGCGGCTGGGCAAAAGCCAGCAACATCACAAGCAACCGCGCGTGTACAGTATCGAATTTCGGCTCAATCGGAGCCCGCACCATGTAGGAAAGGGCGACGCAGAAAGTACCCCCGAGCATGAGGTATGGCACGATTCGCAGTACGGGTAAAAAAATTCCGAGACCAAAGAGAAAAATCGTGAGGGCGAACCATTCAATGCTGCTGAGATAAGCGGCGACTTCCGATTGCGGCGTGGGATAAATCGATTGAAAAAATCCTTCGCCGAAAATTCCATGATAGATCACTGGCCGGCTAATGAACCAGGTAAAGCGGGGCGCTCCGTAAATCTGGCCACGCCATTTCGCGGTGCCGGTCGGGCCGAAAAAGATCAAATGTTTGAAACGGAGCAGCGATTCCGCCTCGCCATAACCGCCTTGCTGTTTTAAAAAAGCTCGCAGGGTAAAACGTCGATGGTGCCAGACGATCGCCGTTGGACTGAAAGCGATTATGTAACCGGCCTGTTGCAGCCGCCAGCAAAAATCGACGTCATCACCGGCTTTATGATATTCGGCATCGAAACCGCCGATTGTTTCGAACGCCCAACGATAGAACGCCATATTACAACCGGGAATGTGTTCGGCGACGATGTCGGTAAGCAGAACGTGGTTGGGACCGCCCGGCGCCGCGGCGACACAGGCCTGAATCCAATTTTGCGCGGGTGGCGTGACGTTCGGTCCGCCGACTCCTGCATATTCGCCGCTCACAAGCGTGGCGATTAAATAATAGAGCCAATCGGCATCCGCCATGCAGTCGGAATCGGTGTAAGCGAACACTTCACCGTTGGCCGCGGCCGCGCCAGTGTTGCGCGCATGGCTCAACCCGTGATTGCTCTGATGGATGTAGCGGACCCGAGGGAACTGCGCAGCGATGTACGCTGTGTCATCGGTCGATCCATCATCGACGAGGATCACTTCATAGTCGGGGTAGTTGAGGTTGCCCAACGAATCGAGACAGGCCGCAAGTGTTCGGCCGCCGTTATATGAGCAAACGATTACGGAGACAAACGGCGTCCGCGGCAACGGGCGATGCGGCAACACGGAATTGTCCTGGCCAAGTTTTTCCCGAAGTGTATAAAACGCTTTTTTCGGCTCCCGCTCTCGCGTGACGATTCCGAATGCCCAATCGGCGATTTCCTGGCCACCGGTGAACCATTCGTCCGTCCAGGTAAAAAAAATGGTTCCGGCAAGACCGCACTTCACCACGCTATTGATGTGCCAATCAAGCAATTCAGCCTGCTCGTCCTGCGAATGCCGGATCGTGTCCATGCCGAATTCGCCAAGGATAAGCGGCCGTTCTTCCGCCAGATTTTGGAGCCGCAGCAGGTAACGCTCGAAGTCACGCTGATTGTGCAGGTAAACGTTAAAACAGCAAAAATCGACGTTCTGCGGCAGGAGATACTCGGTCGGCGGATACGTGGCATACGAAAAAAGCGCAGTTGGATCGAGCGTGCGGCCGATCCGAATCAATTCCTCCACAAATTCCATCACACGACGGGCGCCGAGCCAGCGCACCATCGTGCTCGAGATTTCGTTACCGACGAGATAACCGAATATCGCCGGATGCCCGATATGAGTGCTTACCGCAACACGGACGGCTTCGGCAATTTCTCTGCGCGTCGATCTTTGACGCAGGAACTCGATATGTTTCGCCCAAGGAAGTGTCACTAGCACGCGCATCCCCGCAGCGACGCAACGATCAAGAAACCAGCGAGGCGGCGCATGGTAAATCCGCACAATATTCAGACCGGTCTGACGCATGAGGGCGAGATCGACATCCACCCGCTCGGGTCGTCCCAAATAATTCCCGTCCGCGTCTGGCTTGAACGGTCCATAAGTGACCCCTTTGACAAAAAACTTTCTGTCGCCTTCGAAAAAGAATTTCGCGACCGGGCGAATTCGCGAGTTTGCGCTCACAGCGGCAACTCCCTAGTCCATGCGCCTTGCGCGTGCAAGGGACTGCTCCATCCACCATCGTGCGGACGCAAAGATTTCAACTTTAGGGGACGCTGTCATCGTCCCGGGGGAAGCGAACCGCTTCCCCCTACAGCTCGGCCAGCGCTTCGCAGATAATCATGCCTGTCCGCTCGATGTCCTCCGCCGTATGCGCCGTGGAAATAAAGCCGGTTTCAAACTGCGATGGTGCGAAATACACGCCGCGCTTCAAACAAGCACGGAAAAATTTGCCAAACATCTTCAACTCGCTTCGCTGCGCGCTGGCAAGATCCACAATCGGTCCTGAGGCGAAAAACAAACAAAACATGGAACTAATCCGGTGAAACGTGATGTCGATCCTTGCTTGTGTGATCGCATCTCGCGTCACCGCTTCGAACAGCGCGCCAAGTTTTTCGAGCAGCGGCCAACCGTTAATGCGTTCGAGTTCCCGCAACTGCGCGAGGCCGGCCGCCATCGCGAGAGGATTTCCGGAGAGTGTTCCTGCCTGGTAAACGGGACCGTCGGGTGAAAGCTGATCCATGATTTTGGCGCGCCCGCCAAACGCGCCGACCGGTAATCCGCCACCGATCACTTTGCCAAGCGCGGTCAGATCCGGATTAATGCCGTAAATTTCCTGGGCGCCCCCGCGTGCCACACGAAAGCCAGTCATCACTTCGTCGAAGATCAAAAGCGCACTATGCTCTGTGCACTGCTCGCGCAAGAGCGACAAAAAGTTATCCCGTGGGAAATATAGTCCAGCGTTCGCTGGAATCGGTTCAACGATTATGGCGGCGATTTGATTTTGATTTTCCCGAAAGGCCTTTTGAACATAATCGATATTGTTGAATGGAAGCGAAATTGTGAGATCGACAAACGCCTGCGGCACACCGGCGCTATCGGGCCGGCCGTGGGTGAGCGCTCCGCTCCCGGATTTCGCCAGCAGCGCATCGACATGTCCGTGGTAACAACCGTCGAACTTGATGATTTTGTCACGGCCGGTGAATCCGCGTGCGAGCCGAATGCAGGACATGGTCGCTTCCGCGCCGCTGTTGACCATGCGCACTTTTTCGATCGACGGCATCCAGTTGCAGATCAATTCCGCCATTTCCACCTCGAGCGGATTCGGTATTCCAAAGCTTACGCCGCGTGAAACGGCTTCGCGCACCGCTTCGACAACTACCCTGGGCGCATGTCCCAAAATCGCCGGGCCCCAACTGCCGACGTAATCGATGTATTCGTTTCCATCGACGTCCCAAACTTTTGCGCCTTGCGCGCTCTCGACAAAAAACGGTTCAGCCCCGACATGGCGAAACGCGCGCACTGGCGAGTTTACTCCACCCGGTATGCGTTTTAGCGCAGCGTGAAATAACTCGGAGGATCGAGAAGTCACATAACAAACATGCGTTAAACCACTGCAGCGTTAAAGAGTTAATGCGTGAACCGTCTTGAGTTGAACATTCTTTATTCACCGATCACCGATTAGTCGCCGCTACGTTGACACTTGCACAACGCGCCCGATAATTTCGCTCTGCTCAAAACGGCGGGGTAGCCAAGTGGTAAGGTCGCGGTCTGCAAAACCGCTATTCGCGGGTTCGATTCCCGCCCCCGCCTCTCAAGTCTACAATCTATGCGACGGGCGGAACTGCCCGGACTGAATCTCAGACCCAAGTCGACAGCCCCTCGTTACACAGACCGCAAGCCTGTGTTCCGCCGCTTATGCCGCCGTTATCTGGGCGCCGTTGGAGGCGCCTCTTTGGGCGAATTTTGAAGTATTTCGTCTCCTATCACAATCACGTCGCCACGAAATGGCGGCTCTGGTTTAATTGGAAAACGCGGCCGCAAAACGGCGAAACTTTCCAATACAAGTGCAAAGGAAACGATTACAAACACTGCTGCGGATTTCATGTTCTTTCGCCTATATCAGAATAAATCGGGTCTTGGCAAGCTAATTTTTATCTACATCTTGTGGGCGCTACCCGATGGTTCCGCTACATGATGGATACAATCGGGCTGGACGAGCGGCGCCACGGATCCTCTCATGCCACCGACTCCATCGCGTGCCACATACGATTTTTTTTAGATTTCCAAAGGCTGCGAGTCATCCGAAAGCTTTAGCGCGGGCGCGGGCACGTGCGAAATTCTTCGGAATCTGCAGGAAGATCAGGTCTCAGATTCAGGTTTCCGATTTCACGTTTCAGATTTATTATCCACGCCAATGCCACAGTTTTCTTATCGCGCGCGCGATGCACAGGGCGGCCTGGTTGAAGGAGTGCTCGATTGTCCCGATCGTGCCGTCGCTATTCGGCAAATTGAATTGCAGCAATGCATCCCGATCCGAATCGAATTAATCGGTGCAGAGCCGAAAGTCGTGAGCCGAAATGGTGCAGCGCCGGCGGCTCCCACGCAGAATCTGAAAATTCCGCACGGCCAGTTGCTCGTTTTTACGGAGCAACTCGGCCATTTGCTACAAGCAGGAATGACACTCGACGAAGGCTTGTCGATCCTGGAAAAGCGTTTGAAACAACCACGCGTACAGCAGATGACACACGCGCTGCACCAAGCGTTGATCGACGGTCGGAGTTTCTCGCGGGCGTTAAGCGAGTTTCCACGTATTTTCCGGCCACTCTATGTAAATATGGTAGCGGCTGGTGAAGCGAGCGGCGCGCTGCCACAGATTCTGCGCCGGCTGGTCACACACTTGACGCAAACGAAAGACTTGCGGGATCGCGTGCAGCAAGCGCTGATTTATCCGGCCTTTCTTGCGTTGGCCGGCGCCATTCTAATTACGATCTTTATCACGTTTATGGTGCCGCAACTGACCGGGTTCATGTCGCAAACGGGCGGTGCGTTGCCATTGCCCACTCGCATCCTCTTGCAGATTCATCATGCGATCACAGGATACTGGTGGGCCGGTGTGTTGCTTATCGGCGGCGCGATTATTGGGTTCCGCGCATTTGTCCGCACCGACGAAGGACGCATTACATGGGATCGTTTTCGCCTGGTCATCCCCGGCTACGGGCGTGTGATCCGGCACCGTTACTACGCGCAGTTCTCGCGCACGCTTGGAACATTGCTGGAAAACGGAATTCCGCTGCTTCGCTCGCTCGATCTCGTAACCGAAATTGCGAGCAACCGATTTCTCGAAGTGAAATTAGCGGAAGTGCGTCGAGCCGTAATCGATGGTGCGACACTGTCTGCCGCATTGCAGGAACAAAAATTGTTTCCAGATTTGCTCACTGACATGATGGGGGTCGGGGAACAAACGGGACAATTCGCCGAAACGATGCAAGCCATTGCGGATATTTACGAACGCGAACTTGACCGGACGGTTGCAGTAATCTCGCAATTGATTCCGCCGGTCATCATCGTGGTGATTGCGATCTTGGTTGGCTTTGTCGTTTACAGTATTCTTTCGGCAGTTTTCGAGATGACACATAGCTTGCAGTTTCGGCCGCATTAGGCGCTTGCAATTCTGGCCGCGCCTGAATAATCTCGCCGACGGCCAAATGGTTTTTCGTGCGGTCTTAGCGTTGTCGTTTACTGCGATTTCCGGCGTTTGCGCGCAGGAAGCGTTGAGCGACGCCATGCTTTCCTCGATTGATACAACTTCGGGTCAGGCGACTGCAGAAAGCGCCTGGTTAGATCTGCGCCAAAACACGCCTCAGAATTCGAAGACGCAAGGCGCGCCATCCTGGGTCGAGGCAGTCACACTGTTGCCAGCCCAACCGAGAGGCGATACGGTGTCAAGAAGCGTCTTCCGTATTCGCGTGGCGCGACCGAGCCCAGATTATCAGGTTCTCTTTTGCCGCTTGTTCTTCGATGACAAACCCGGTCACCAGCCGGAGTTGATTGCATGGGACGAATCCGGCACGCACGTTTTGCGCTCAGGCGCGCTAGGCGCGGGAATTGATTTGCCCATTTCTGATTCGATAATGATTCCCATGACCGGTGCTTCGTCCATCGATATCGAAGTTCCCGGAGACGGTAAGACCGTGCGGGCGGCCTATCTGGACTGGATGGCAAGCGGACCCGTAGCTCATCCTCTGAACGCGGAGCGCCGTGATGTGATACCGGAGCCGTTCTCATCGATCCCGCCGTTGCACTCGCCTCCTCAGGACATGGAGCAGTTCGGAACTGTCACCGCAACACTTGCAGCAGAAACAATCCGAATTGGCGCCGACATTCAAGAAAGCGCGGGGTTCCAATTTGGGATCGAGACCCAACCGCTCGCGGCGTTGCTCACTTTCGAGGTCGCTAGTCCCCGTATTGATGCTCCACCCGAGATCTATCTCAACGGTCGGGACGTTGGGCCGGCCACTCTAGCGCTGCCAGAACTGGCCGACCCGGGTTACCGCGGCCAGATGGAACCGCTCGTCAAAGAGATGTATTTTCAATATACCGGTTGGCTGCGTGCGCAAAAAATTGTTCCAGTCGCAAGCCTGAAAGTCGGAACCAATGATCTGATCATCGTGAATGGCACCGGTGGTGGATCTTCTGCAATCCGCGCCACCCAGATTCAATTAAAATATCTCTGGGACAAGTCGGATTATCTTCTGAAAACCGGCGACTAGAAAATTCGCAAATACAAGCTAAAGTAGCCGGGAACCAGGGTGAGAGGTTCCCTCTTCGCTAAATATGACAATAAAAGGAAAACAGCACGGCTTCACACTCCTGGAAATCATGCTCGTTGTTACGATCATCGCTCTCTTGCTTGGCACAGCCATCTACAAGCTGGCCGGCAACGTGGAATATTCGCGGCATGTCCGAGTGCAGGCTGACGTTCAAGGAGTCAATACTCAGCTCGGACTCTATTACAGCATGAATGGTTTTTACCCGACGACCGAACAAGGTCTGCAAGCGCTCGTGAGCCAACCAGACAATGATCCGAGGCCAACACGTTGGTATCAATTATACAAAGAGGTGCCAAAAGATCCGTGGGCAAACGATTATATTTACCGTAGCCCCGGCCTGAAAACCCCGAACGGTTACGATCTGTTTTCCGCAGGACCCGATCGGAAACCAGACACAGAAGATGACGATTGGGGCGGCAGCTGAGCCGTGCTCCTCGTGGATTAATTAGAACTCTGGCGGCACCCAGGCGGAGCCGATGCTCCTTTAATTTGCCAATGGATTATCCGTTGATGGACGCTCGGCATCCGGCGCAGTTACGAGCATTCTCACGGGATTTCCCGGCTGCGGAAGCCTGACACCGAGATAAGCGTGTGAGGGAATATTTCATAAATGACTATTTTATTTTGCCTGTTGCTGCGGGAGCAAACCAGCGAGCAATCTTAAACTTACCGCGCATCATGGTGGGATCGCTGCTGTCGATTACCAGACTAACATTTTCGAATACCACAAAAGCGTCCGGCTGCTGCACGTCATAAAGAAAGTGCACCAGCGGCGGCCACGGGCTCTTGGTTTCAATTGAAGCGTAAACCGTCTGATGATAAGGCGTCGTTTCGCCCGAACCGATCGCGGGATTCTCG
>JBIOVE010000077.1:0-3695 GCA_044867565.1 Candidatus Udaeobacter sp.
TCCGGGCGCGTTCCGTTAAGAAAGTGAGACGTGACTAGTGAGAAGTGATTGGTAGCGACTTCCTGTTTCTTACTTCTCACTTTTGACGCGTGTAACGTCGTTCGTGATCTAACAGCCATTTCTTCCGCCATAGTCCGCCGCCGTAGCCGCATAGCGTGCCGTCAGCACGAATAACGCGATGACACGGGATGACGATGCAAATCATGTTCGTGCCATTGGCACGGCCAACGGCGCGGCGGGCATTTTCGTCTCCAAGGCGTTTCGCCATCCAGGAATAGGAACGTGTTTCTCCGACGGGAATCGACTGCAAAATTTTCCACGCTCGCAGTTGGAATTCCGAACCAATGGGCGCCAGCGGAATATCAAATTCGAGTTTCTTGCCGGAAAAGTAATCGGCCAATTGCGAACGGATCGTATCGAGATGCGGATGCTCGCCCGGTACGACATTGGTTCGTAATCGCTTCCGCAAGATCGATAATTCGCGTTGGGTCGCACGTCGATCGACAAACTCCAGCAAGCGCAAACCTTCATCATCCGCTACGGCGATCATCCCGCCCAGCGGGGTATCGATTCGCTCCGCGAACATTGGACCGCGCGTTCTTGCGGTCGTAGGCGGTTCGCCAAAAATCTTCGTGAACGCTTCGCGAAAACCGCTGGCCGATTCGAAGCCGCTGCCATTTTTCGCTAGATCGACGCGAGCGCCCTTTCGCACTTCGCGTAAAGCGAGTCCCATCCGGCGCGCGCGATGATAAGCCTGAAAGGTCATTCCATAATGCCGCTTGAACTGGCGTCGCGCCGTGGAGGGATCGATCGCCATCGCTGCCAGTTCCTTGTCGGTGAGTCGGCCGCCCGGTGCGCGCTCGACTTCAGTGCGCAGGCGCTCGATCAATTTCGGCGGACGTCTGTCCGGATCCATCGGATGACAGCGCAGACAGGGACGATAACCGCCGTGCAATGCTTCGCTCGAAGTTGCAAAAAAATCGACATTCTCGCGCGCCGGCTTTTTCGCCGTGCAGGTCGGTCGACAGAAAATGCCTGTGGTGCGCACCCCGACAAAAAATATGCCTTCGAAGCTCGGGTCGCGCTTCACCAATGCGCGATACATCGTTTCGGACGGAGGAAGAAGTTCCAATGTTTTCATATGCGTTCGACTCCAAACGTGTAACAGCCGCGCGTGACGCTGCGCGCGTGCACAAACGCAGTCTCCGGGTTCTGGAGCAATTTTTCAACGACCGCTTCCGGCTCATTTCCATTCACGAGTTCGGCATCGATCATGTCGTAGTTTGCATTGTAAGCGCGAAACGCGCGACCATTACGAAAGTCGGCCGGATATTCATGCGTCGCGCTGTAGCGTTCGCAAGGCTCGGCGTGAACAAAAATCGGCCCGCTCTCGGAATACGGATGACCAGCCGGAATCGCCCCGTAGGAAAAAAGAACTACATGTTCGCCGGGCCGGGCGAATCGCAGACAATGGCGGCAAGGGTATCCTGTCGGCGAATCTGCGGTGATGACGGCGTGGTCAGCTGCGCCGGCCTTTGCTGCGCGTCGTGCGGCCTCGGCCACTTCCGTCGGTAATGGAATGATGCGAAAGTTTGAAGTTTTCATGACTGAAACCTAAATGTGCTTCGACCAGTCGCGCATCGACGAAATTCAGGCAGCGAATTCCTAGGGCAATTTTGGGATTTTCAGACTGAAAAGCTTCCGCAACGACCCGCGCCACTTCAGCCACAGCGGCCATTCGCTCGCTGGCCGGAGCCGCCGATCCGACTGAGTAGATCGCGAGAAGGATTGGTGCTCTGCTCGGTGGACGCAGAACAGCGACATCATTTGTCGCCCCATTGCCGCCGCGGCCGGTCTTGTCGCCGACGCGCCAGGTCGTCGGAACTCCAGCACGAATCATTTCTGCGCCTGTTTTGCTGCGGGCAAGCGACGTCTCAAGCTGGCGGCGGGATGCAGGCGATAACACATCCTTGGTCAGAAGCCGCACCATGTCATCACACATTGCGACAGGCGTGGTTGTGTCGCGTTCGTCTCCTGGGATGGCGGTGTTCAAGTCCGGTTCCATGCGATCGAGTCGAGTGGTTTCATCGCCAATCGTGCGCAGAAAACTCGTTAGACCCGCCGGACCGCCGATTTCGTGCAGCAGAAGATTGCCGGCCGTGTTGTCGCTCTGCTCGATGGCCGCCGCACATAAGTCCGCCAACTTCATGCCGCCCTCATCGAGATGTTCTTTCGTCACTGGTGCGTATTCGAGGATCTCTTCTTTCCCATAAGCCACCACCCGATCGAGATGTTTTGCTCCTTCGTCGACTCGCTTCAAGACGGCCGCGGCGGCAAGAACTTTGAATGTGCTGCACATCGGAAAGCGTTCGTTAGGCCGATACTCGATGTGCTGACTGGTCCCGGTGTCGAGCGCAGCCACGCCGATCCGGCCACCCACTCGTGCCTCGATTGCCGCGATGCGATCTGCGGCATGATTTGCCCCGGGCGTAGAACTCACCCCAAACAGTGCTGCGCAAACCAGAGCAGCTACCATCGATGATATGCGGGATGCCCTTCTTTGACCGCGACAAAAATTCCGCGGCAAGTGGCGCAAACTTTTCCGCCGGCACTCAACGTTCCTTCAACGGTCGCGCGATCGTCCGTTAAATCGACAACGTTCGCGGATAGAAAAACCGAATCGCTCGTCGGGGTCGGCCGCAGCAATTTGATCGAATATTCCGCCGTGACCGTGCATGGCGCGCGATCTTCCTTCGCGCGCTTCATCAGATGATACGCCGCCGTCCAATTGCAATGACAGTCGAGCAACGTGCCGATGACGCCGCCATTCAAAACTCCGGGAAACGCCTCGTACTTTTTCGCCGGCTTCCATTCGGCAACGACCTCGCCGTTTTGCGGAAAGCTGCGAATCCGCAATCCCTCAGAATTCGCCGGGCCGCACCCCCAGCACGCATTGTTCGGAGCATACTTTTCCTGGAGAGACTTGTCACTCATGGATGGGAGTTACAGGTCAGGCGGCAGAGCGCCATTTATTTTTACCAACCCGTTGAGGACGATTCGTTCCAGCTTCGAGCGTTGGCCAAGGTGGATCGGGCTTCTCTGAAGAAGATGCTAAAACCAATCGCCGAAGGCGCAATATTTCTTCGCTCATCTTGAGTTGCTTGCTCGGCGCGTGCTCGCGACGGCGAGCAGGCTGTGGTCGCCCCGAACCATCTCGGGTCTCACGCGCCGTTCGAAAGCACTCCCGGATACGGACGCATCTTTGGCCCGACGTAAAGGGAGCGCGGACGAATGAGACGGTTGTTGTCGTGTTGCTCTGTCACGTGCGCGCACCAGCCTGCAACGCGCGACGCAGCGAAGATCGGCGTGTCTAGCTCGGGAGGAAACCCGAGCATCCAGAACACCGGTGCGGCGTAAAGATCGACATTGGCGCAGAGATGCTTTTCGCGCTCCATCGTTTCTTCAAGCTTCTCGCAAATCGGCACCCACTGGTCCTTGCCTGTTCGTTTGCCGAGGTCGCGGCCGATTTCGCGCATCAACGGCACCCGAGAGTCCCCTTTTTTGTAAACGCGATGGCCAAATCCCATGATCTTCTCTTTGGCAGCCAGTTTTTCTTTCAGCCAGGCTTCTGCCCGATCTGGCGCCCCGATTTCTTCGAGCATCTTCATCGATTCTTCATTCGCGCCGCCGTGCAG
>JBIOVE010000078.1:0-4974 GCA_044867565.1 Candidatus Udaeobacter sp.
TGACCGCCGCACTTCTTTTCCTTGAAAATAATTGAGTGCGCCAACGATGACCGATCGAGCGCCTGGCAAAACCTCTTGCGGATCGCAACGTTTCTCTTTGCCGCGCTCCATGTAACTCATTTCTCCCGCCGCACCCTCCCGTAACCAGTGGCGAAATTCCCCTGCGTGGGCTGGGGGAGCGCAAGCGGCAATGCGGCACGAGTCGAAACCAATCTCGCGCGCAAGCGACACGAGCTGCGTTTTTAGTTCCTTGCCTGATATTCGCGGCGACACACTATCGATCTCCGAACTCGCTTTCATTCTCCCACAGGGAAATTCCGGATATTCTTCAAGATCAATTCCGCGATCTTTTCGGGATTCTTTTGGGAAATGTCTACTCGCAGATCCCCAGCCTTCCTATAAAACGGTTCACGCGCCGCTAATAATTCCGATAGCGTCGCTCTCGGGTTCGCTGTCCGCAATAGCGGGCGATCACTCAAACGATGCAAGCGCATGTGAAGCGTCGTTTCGTCGGCATCGAGCCAGACGACCGTCCCCAGTTGCTTTAAAAGATCGATATTCTCTGCACGCAGCACGATACCGCCCCCGGTCACGAGAATTGCAGGTTCTTCCCCAGATAATGAACGTAATGTTTCCGTCTCTACGTCGCGAAAATATTCTTCACCATGGGTTGAAAAGATTTCCTCGACCGGCATCTTTAACTTCGACGAAATAATTTCGTCCATGTCGAGTCGACGAAATTCTGTTTTTTTTTCCAAAGCTTTGCCGACAGATGATTTTCCGGCGCCCATCATGCCGATGAGGACAATCGATTTGCCCGTTCGATTCACGGACCCAATATCAACAGGGAATGGCGATTTCCAAATCGCCCCGGTCGCCGCGGCAACTGCTCCTTGATGCAAAAACCCCGTCTAGAATTTTGTCGGGGAAGCTGTTAACTTCCCATGTATTTGATATGGCCGAATCGAAACCTCTTGTCGCCGTCATCATGGGCAGCAAATCGGATTGGGAAACGATGCGCCATTGCGTCGATACGCTTAATGAACTTGGCATCCCCAACGAGCATCGCGTTCTTTCAGCCCATCGCACTCCGGACGCGACGGCTGACTTCACGCGCAAAGCGGCGGATCGCGGTCTGCACGTTATTATTACCGGGGCGGGAGGCGCCGCGCATTTGGCAGGAGTAGTGGCTGGGCTGACTCATCTCCCGGTGCTGAGTGTGCCAATCCCATCATCAACGCTTCACGGGCTCGATTCGCTTCTTTCCATCGCACAAATGCCTGGCGGTATCCCAGTGGCCACGCTCGCGATCGGGTCAGCTGGCGCCAAGAACGCCGCGCTTCTCGCCGCTGCGATTCTTGCGCTTTCCGACAATAAGATTCGCAAAAAGCTAGAGGCATTTCGAAAGAAGCAGACCGAAGCGGTGCTCGCCCAACGAGTGCCGAAGTGAAAACGCGAACGGTAGCGGCGGTCTGTGACCGTCGCTCGAATCAATCGCAGACTACCGCTAGCATCGCCCGTGCAGTCGAATTATTGCAAAAAGGCGAAACCGTCGCGCTGCCGACCGAAACAGTTTACGGCCTCGCCGCTGACGCGCTTAATCCGATCGCAATCGCGAAGATTTTTGAAGCGAAAGAGCGGCCACACTTTGATCCGCTCATCGTTCATTTGCCGGATCGCGATTGGCTCGATCGCGTCGCTGAAGTCCCTCGTAAGGATCGACAATTGATCGAGAAACTTATCAATCGTTTTTGGCCGGGTCCCTTTACCATCGTTTTGCCCAAGCGTGAAATTATTCCAGACATTGTGACCGCTGGTCTCGACACGGTCGCGGTTCGAATCAGCTCGCATCCCATGTGTGCTCAGATCATTCATGCATTTGGAAAACCGCTGGCTGCGCCAAGCGCAAATCGCTTCGGCCGCGTGAGTCCGACGAGTGCGCAGCATGTTCGAGATGAGCTCGATGGTCGCATTCCACTTATTGTCGATGCCGGACCAACGACTCACGGTATCGAATCGACAATTGTCGCTGTTCGCGGCGGCAAGATCGACATCTTGCGTCGTGGCCCGATTACGGTGGAGGAATTGCGCAGCATGGGCTTCCAGTCCATGTCCCATCGGCAGGATGCCGATGATACGATGGTTCGCGCACCGGGACTTTTGCCCTCGCATTACGCGCCGAAAACGCCGCTGCGTTTGATTGACGATGCAGAATCATTTTCGCCGGATGAAAATCAACGTGTCGGATTGCTCGGCTGGAATCCGACATCAGGGAAAGGCGATTTGCAAATCCCCTCGGCGGTTAAGAACCGCCGCTCCTTGAAATTTGTCGCGATCCGCCATTTGAGCGAGAGGCAGGATCTTCGCGACGCAGCTGCGAATTTATTTCGCTATTTACGCGAGCTCGATCAATCCGATCTCGATCTTATCGTTGTGGAACGAGTTCCCGAGGTTGGACTCGGGGCGGCGATAATGGATCGGTTGCGACGTGCGGCGCACCGTCGGCGGGATGGGCAAGACACGCCTGAATGAATCCCTTGAAAAGCGGATGCGGCTTGTTTGGCTTGCTTTGAAATTCCGGGTGATACTGGCAAGCGAGGAAGTAAGGATGATCGCGCAACTCGATTAGTTCCGCGAGCGCGCCGTCTGGTGATGTTCCCGAGATGGTGAAGCCTTTCTCGGTCATGCGGTCGCGATATTTCATATTGAACTCGTAACGGTGCCGGTGGCGTTCCATCACTTCGTCACTCCCGTAAATTTTCTCTGCGAGTGTGCCGTGCACAATTTTCGTTGGCCATGTGCCGAGCCGCATGCTTCCGCCTTTGTTACGAATGCCACGTTGTTCTTCCAGCAACGAGATCACTGGCTCGGCGGCGTTCTTATCGAACTCCGTGCTGTTCGCATTTTTGATCCCGCATACGTTTCTCGCGAATTCAATTGTGGCTACCTGCATGCCGAGACAAAGACCGAGATAGGGAACGTTATGCTCCCGGGCGAACCGCGCGGCTTTAATTTTTCCTTCGACACCACGCACGCCGAAACCACCTGGAATCAAAACGCCGGCGACATCTGCCAATTGGCCGTCAGTGCCATTTTGCAATGCTTCGGCATCGACGAGTTTGAGATCAATTCCGCAATCCTGGCTCGCGGCAGCGTGTGTGAGTGATTCGTAGATGCTTTTGTATGCGTCCTGCAAATCGATGTATTTGCCGACCACGGCAATTTTTACTCGCTTTTTCGGGCTGACAACGCGCTCCACAAACTTTCGCCAGTCTGCCAGATCGGGTTCAGGAGTCTTGAGATGCAAAAGCTCACATACAAGCTCATCGAGCCCCTCGGTGTGCAGCATTAACGGATATTCGTAAACCGTATGCTCGACATCACGCGCATCGATCACTGCTTTCTCCGAAACGCTGCAAAACATCGATAACTTCTGCCGCACCTCGCGATCGAGCGGCTTTTCCGTGCGGCAAATCAAGACCTGAGGTTGCAAACCGATCTCGCGCAGTTTTGCGACGCTCTGCTGGGTCGGTTTCGTTTTTAATTCGTGTGCAGCTTTGATGTAGGGAACGAGTGTGACATGCATGTTCACGACATTTTGCGGGCCGACTTCGAGAATGAACTGCCGAATCGCTTCAAGAAATGGCAGACCCTCGATGTCCCCAGTCGTGCCGCCAATCTCTGTGATGACGACGTCGTATTTGCTCTCGTCAGAGAGTTCGCGAATCCGATCTTTGATCACGTCGGTCACATGCGGAATCACCTGCACGGTTTTGCCCAGATAATCGCCGCGCCGTTCCTTTAGGATTACCGATTCGTAAACCTGGCCGCTCGTCAGATTATTGTGTCGGGAGAGGATACAGTTGGTGAACCGCTCGTAATGACCAAGATCGAGGTCGGTTTCCGCGCCGTCGTTTAACACATAGACTTCCCCGTGCTGGAACGGATTCATTGTTCCAGGATCGACATTGAGATACGGATCGAATTTTTGGAATACAACGCGCAAACCACGCAGCTCAAGCAACGTGCCAAGCGAAGCCGCGGCCAGGCCTTTGCCCAACGAACTCACCACGCCACCGGTAATGAAAATATATTTCACGCGAGAATTCTCCTTTTAACGCGAGCAAGCTTTTGCTCCAGCGCGTTTGCGTCCTCGGGCGTGTCTACGCCGGGCGATCCTTTAGCAGTGACGAGCACATGAACAGTTACCCCATTTTCGAGCGCGCGCAATTGCTCGAGCGATTCCGCACGCTCCAGCGGCGTCGGTTTCCATTTCACGAACTGGAGCAGCATCTCACGCCGAAAACCGTAAATGCCTTGGTGACGAAAGTATTTCGCTTGTGGAGGATCGCGCGGGAAGGGGACCGCCGCGCGTGAGAAGTACACCGCGTTACCGTCAAGATCGACAACGACTTTCACCTGATGCGGCGAGGCCGCGTCGGCCGGCTTCATCAACGGATGCGCCGCCGTGACGATATCAATGTTCCGATTGGAGCGCAGTTTCTCGATGATTCGGTCGATTAAACGCGGATCCACTAACGGCTCATCTCCCTGGATATTGATTATGTAGGCGAAGTTTTTTGCCTTTTTTGCGACTTCGGCCACCCGATCGGTCCCGCTGCAGTGCGTCGAAGAGGTCAACGCAACTTCTGCGCCCCAATCAAAAGCGGCCTCAGCAATGCGCATGTCGTCGGTCGCGATGATAATGGAATCCAAGTCTTTAGCCCGCATAGACCGCTCCCATACTCTGCGTAGAAGTGGTTTACCAGCAATGAGATGCAACGGTTTTCCTGGAAACCGTGTGGAATTCCAACGGGCAGGGATGATCCCAACTGCTTTATTCATTTAGAAAGATCAAGAATGACATTTGCCGCATTAGCGAAGTCGGGTGTAACCCAATCTGCGATACTGCCGGTCAGGTCGCGTCCAAATCCAGTTTGAACACGGATTGTGCGCACACCGGCGTTCCGACCG
>JBIOVE010000079.1:0-4578 GCA_044867565.1 Candidatus Udaeobacter sp.
TCGGTGGAAGAATTTGAGAGTGTGGTGCGCGTGAATCTCACCGGCACATTCGCCGTGACCCAAAAAGCGGCCGCGATCCTGCGCAACGGCGGCCGCATTGTGAATTTGTCATCAGTCAGCGGCCAGATGGGACTTTTCGGCCAGGCAAATTATTCGTCGAGCAAAGCGGCAATCATCGCGCTCACGAAAGTATCCGCGCGTGAGTTTGCGCGTCAGAACATCACTGTCAACGCCATCGCGCCGGGCTTCATCGACATCGGGATGAGCAAAGACGTGCCTGAAGAAGCTATTCAGAACTTCATCAAACAAGTTCCGCTCGGCCGCCTGGGTGACGTCAGCGAGATTGTCAATGCAGCGCTATTTCTCGCTTCGCCGATGGCTTCGTATATCACCGGCCATGTCTTGAACGTAAATGGCGGCTTCTATATGGGATGAGCTGCTCGTAATGCCACATGAAGAAAAAGTAACCGCGCGATTTATCCGAGCTCGTCCAAACCGCGCACCGGTTTCCGCCCCTGGACCGATCGAAGCCATGGCGAGCGTCTGGATCCCACCCGCGAGAGGCCCGAATCCCAAAACCTGAATCTTCTCCCCTGATGCTAGTCCAATTTCTGCACCAAGAGCCACACCAATGCCGACAACATCGCCGCGAACGTGGATAGCACGAGCGCTGCACGCTTCGACTGGCGTACTTTGAACTCAGGCTTGGGGATATCGTCATGAATGTGACTCGCTTCGTAGAGCTTAATCAGGGCAAAGGCCACCACGAAGCCGACGGCGGCCCATTTGAGACACCCGATGATCATTTCAAACATCCTGGTCGAACTCTAGCGCGAGAACTGCGACGCTCAACAATCGGCTGCCGCGCCACGCGACGCCGATCAAAGCGGTGATCAAGGACAAAAGACATTTCATGGAATGTGTTAACATTGCCGGCTGCAGAGTGTTCAGACGCCTGCCAGACGGCAAGGAATAAATCTGCATTCTTAACCCCAAAGATTGCGGTTCCACTACCGATCTCTGACTTCATCGCTGGGCCAGGCTTTGTAGCGCATCGGCCAGCGTCTCGAACGTGGTGATTTGAATCTCCGGCCCGTAATGGAATTGCGAGAGAATATTCAGACCGATGTCTTTGTGCGGATCAGGTATCACTCGCGTGACGGAGGCGACGCGTTTCTCGGCGAGCGCGTCCATGATCTCAGCAACGTAACGCGCCGTGGCGGAATCCATCGACTCCAACCATCGGAAATCCGCCAGGACCCGGAACCCCGGCGCAACATCTTGCAACAGCTCGTGTACCAGCTCGGCGGCGTGCTTCGCCTGCTCTGCCGTCACCCGTTGCGCGGCGCTGATCACCAAAAGCCGTTTCGATCGATCAAGCTCGACTGAATACATATTCCGTGATCACATGATGCGAAGGTCGTCGCAAGTCCAAGCAATCCGACTTCCCCGGCTTGCGACAGCCATGTCACGCCCAAGCTTTTTCACGAAGGTGGATCGGCGAAGGCGGCTGATCGCTAACGTTTGACCTCTTGCTGCTGATTTCTCTTCTCTTCCCTTTGTTCGATCCGCTGCCTGCGATAGACCGAATGCAGCGGTACGAGAATGACCATCGAGAAATAAGCCCAGCCGCTCCATTCGATCTGTTCTCTCGGCAGGGTCAGAGCCAGAGCAAGCGAAATGATCCCGACGCCGACCGGGGTGCTCCATCCCGTTACTTCATAGAGGGTGATCGATCTTTCCTTTGCGTTCAACTGTAAAGGCTTCCGCAATTGCCAGGCACGCAGATTCAGCAGCATCACCTCCAGTGCGATGGCGGTGAATCCAACCGCGAAGACCGCAAAAAGGACGCGCACTTGCCATTCGGAGTGAGGCCCGAGTGTGTGGCCTACTCGACCGCCGCTGAGCAGAAACCACATCGAGCTAAAAATCGCTTTCAGCGGGTACATATAAATCAGAATCGTAACAATCATCGCCCAGCTAATGAAGATCGAGACGCCATCTTCCAGGCCATAACGCCGGCTCCACAACCAATGCCCTCGCCAAAAAATTCCGAGCACGATGATGCTCGCGACGAAGGCGGGCACATTCTTGAAAGCGGCCAGGAGCGTTTCGATATCGTCCGGAATCCGCTCCGCCGCGATCACCAGCATCGTGATTGCAAAGGCAAAGGCTGCGTCGATGAAGGTTTCCAGCCGCGTCATTTGCATACCGCGCAGACGAAATCCGCCGAGCCGCGGCAGCGCATCCAGCTCCGCCGGCAATGCGGATGCTATCTCTTCATCTTGCTCGTTCATCTGTCCGGCGATACTACCGCAATACCGGGCCGAGTTTGTAGGGCTATTTTCGCCGCGGCTGACCTCTAATCCGGTCGCCGCGGAGACACGGACTCGTGGCGAACTTTCCAGCTCCTTCCAAACTCCGTCTGGCACAGCAGGTTACCCGCGCGACCATGTCGTAGTGTGTTTGCCGCCTTCCGCGACATCGGTCAGCGCCTGACATCCACTAGCGCGCCAAGATTCGAACGGTTTAGAAAGAAGCTGTAAAACAGGCCTTCGTTTCAAGAGGTCGGCGCGATTCGTCCTGCAAACGAGCGGCCCTGGTTAATCCAAAAGAAGGGAAAAAGGGGGCGCGGCAGGAAGAATCACTCGACCGGCGAGGGTGAAGGAAAACAAAGGGGGGAACATGAAATTATCTATTGAAACGAAAGTGGCAATGACCGTCGCGTCCGCATTTCTCGCGTTGACAATGGGCGTTATCGCGCAAGGACGTAGCGGCGGTGGAACTGGCGGGCCCAATGCGTACGGCCCGACTAACAACCCCGGGTTAAACCACATGAGCCCACAGGGACTGCAAAACTCCGATTTCGGCCGCACAACCGCCGAAACCGCGAGGAACAAATTCTCTGACACTGCCGCCGAAACAACGGTCACAACCAAGGGAAAAAAGAAGACGTTGAAATCTACGAAGCACAGCTCGGAACGCCCTCGGAGGAATCAGTGAGTCGGGCATCAAGCGCTCTTCTTTAGCGCAACAACGCGTTTTCGCAGGCGAGAGGCAACTTAACAAGTTCATGAGTGGAACCTGCTCGTGAAACGAACGGCGGCAACCGAAGCACACTTCGGTGCCGCTGTTTTAGTTTCGCGAGATGTCTTCTGACCTGATCCGGCCGCCGCCGCGACACGGATTCGCAGTCTGCCCGCGAAAATTCTGACCGCTTCTGCTCTTTGCAATCCGCAATGTTCAGTCTCCAACGTTTAACGATTCAACATTCCAATCCACTCTCTTGCTCAGTTTTCCGCATTCCCTACCTTCACAGTAGTGGCAGCCGGGGTCCGCCAGTCGAACGGACTCG
This sequence comes from Candidatus Udaeobacter sp., assembly GCA_044867565.1. Taxonomy (GTDB): domain Bacteria; phylum Verrucomicrobiota; class Verrucomicrobiia; order Chthoniobacterales; family UBA10450; genus Udaeobacter. The sequence goes on from JBIOVE010000079.1 coordinate 3,356, forward strand.
TCCCGTGGCGCCGTCGGTTGCACTACTAATCACCATGATTACTGAAAGAGACATTGCCGTTTGGGTCGTGTCCGCCCTGCTTGCGATCGGCATCGGTTGGAGCCGTTATGCGAAAATGAAAACGCGCAACAGACTCGTGCACGAACTGGCAGCCATGGATCCGGAACGCCGCGAAAAAGTGCTCAGCCGCCTGAGCCCGAAACTCGCAATCGAAATTCGCGAGCAGTTAATGAAACGTTTTCAGATATAAGCTGACTTTCCTTGATTTCCGATCTCTGATCTCTCACTTGTGCGCCAGTCCGTCGCCCGGCTCGGACTGTTCGGCGTTGGCGGTTTTTTGGTTTTTGTAGAGGCAGGCGTGTCGCCCGCGGAAATCAAACCCATCGCGGCCGACCCGTTCGAGGGCTCCGCGGCCACGATAAATTATGCGGCCTTTTTCTTGCTCTTAATTCCTGGGAATTCCACGATCTGCGCGGCTGTCGCATCTTTCCCGTTCTGGCCAAAGATCGACTCGAACGTCAGTTTCTTATTGGCAATCTCACTGAGAGCGATATCGGCGTGACCGAGGCCGGGAGCATATTCAACAAGCGGCCGATGCCCGAGACAAAGTTGCCGCACCCTTCGCGACACCATGTTCACCAGGATTTGCTGATTAGTAACTGCTTCGGCTGCGGCTTTAACGAGATCGGCTTTCATAATAATTGATTTTCGCTGTCGGCAATTTTGCCGAGTCGATATGAGCCTGCCCTGAGCGGAGTCGCACGGGCAGCAGAGAAACTTGCCGCACTATCGTTGAAAACCGGCGAAATACAATATTGCTTGCTGAGGAGGCGTTAGCGAACGGGCCCTTGAACCCTTGTCATCGGAAAATTTCAATGAACCAATCCACAATTCTTCCCCTAATCACTGCTTGTTCGTCACTGATCGCTGTTTTTCTCGTCTGACTCGTCTAGTTTCTCGCTTCTGATGTCCTCCGCCGCATTTGAAATGACCATTCCAGTTCTGCCAAGCGATATTGACGAGCAAAATCATGTGAACAACACGGTTTATCTGCGTTGGGTGCAGGACATCGCGACCGCGCATTGGCGAGCAATCGCCAGTCCCGAAGCTCAGGAAGCGATCGGCTGGGTCGTGTTGCGACACGAAATCGATTACAAAACGCCCGCCACGCTCGGCGACGAAATTGTGCTTCGCACATGGGTGGGCAAAGCCACTCGGCTCAC
>JBIOVE010000080.1:0-3877 GCA_044867565.1 Candidatus Udaeobacter sp.
TGCGCGTGCTCGTGCAGAACGCCGGAAAAGTCGTAACCCATCGGCAATTACTTCGCACTGTTTGGGGAGAGAAGGCCGAAAGCCAGGCGCAGTATCTTCGCGTTTACGTCACGCATTTGCGCAAGAAGCTCGAGGCGCACGCGAATGCGTCGCGGCTCATCAAAACAGAAGTCGGAATCGGTTACAGACTTTCGACGGAGCACCAATAAACTGCGCGCAGAGCTCGCGGAACGTTAACAATCTTTTAGCATTTCGGAGGAAGATTTTAATTAACGGTCGCGCTGAAGCCTGGACGACGCTTCGGGAATGAGAGCGATCGTGGTCATATTTGTCGGAAAAAAGTCTGACGTAAAGGCGCCGGCAGGAGAGCCGCTCGCCATATCGATGAGCAAGAGCTTGCAGCGGGTTACCGTTTTAGACGCTGACAAAACAAACCGCGCAGGAAAATGGGCCATCCGTAATGAGCCGGTGCCGCCGTTTTGGACTTGGTTTATCGAAAACCCACGGTCCCACTTGGAGATCTGATTTTTTGGCCTGTGCGCAGCCACCCGTTTCTGACTTCGACATTGGACGTTAGGCGTTGAACGTTCGACGTTTGCTGCCTGTAAAAAAGGAATGCGAAATTATCCAGATGGCGCAGAGCGGCAGCGTCGAGGTGTAGGAACGACCTTGCTCGTAATTTTCTTCGCAGCGGGCGCGCTCATATGTTTGGTGACGGTGCTGGCGCTGGCGTTTCCCGGAAGTTCCTTGGAGCCGATCTGGCGGCTGAAGCCGGAAGCGCATGTTGAATTTCAGAAAATTGGCAGCGCATCAATCGCGCTCATGGCCGTGGTCGGCGCCGCTTGCGGCCTGGCCGCTGTTGGCCTTGCGAGAAGCGCGGAGTGGGGACGCCGGCTCGCGATCGGAATCCTGACCATCAATCTCGTCGGCGACTCGCTCAATGCTTTGCTTCGGCACGACCCGAAGACGCTGATCGGTCTGCCGATCGGCGGGTTAATGATTTTATACCTGTTGAAGAGAAAGCTCTCGCCGATCAATCCCGAAGCGTATTCATCCCGTTCCGGATGATTCGGTCGATCAATTTCGGATAAGTCAGGCCGGCCTTGCCTGCCGCAAGCGCGAAATCTTCGTCTTCAGCCAGATGCGGGTTCGGGTTCGCCTCGATAAAGTAAATCTGGTTGTCCGCAGTCAGCCGCAGATCGATGCGCGCGTAGCCGTCGATTGTGAGCAAACGATAAATGCGTTTGCACGTCTCTTCGATATTGGCGATGAGCGCCGGGTCGAGCCCTTCGGCGAACTGATTCTCCAGGCCCCAGCGTTTCCGATATTCCTCGTCCCACTTCGCCTTGAAGGTCGCAATTTTTGGCTCGTTCGGCGGCACTTCGCGGAAGACCAGCTCGCGGATCGGAAAGACTGTTAGCCGCACGTTGCCCATCAGACCCACGTAGAGCTCGCGGCCATCGATATATTCCTCCGCGATCGCATCGCTGTTGTATTTCTCGTGGATAAAAGCGATTCGGTCACGGAACTGGTCGTCGGACCCGACGAAACTCGCCTGCGAAATTCCGTAGGAGGCTTCTTCTTTCACCGGCTTTACCAAAATTGGAAACTTCAGCTGTTTGGGACGTCCGATGCGTTGACCGCGCGGAATGACGACGAAGTTCGGCACATGGATGCCGTGATAATGAAGGATCTTCTTCGAGATGCCCTTGTGCTTGCAAAGCGTCAGACCGGTCGAGCCGCAGCCGGTAAAGGGCAGGCCTTGCATTTCGAAGAACGAAACGATGTTCTGGTCGAATCCAGGGTTTTTCCTGAACTGTTCGACGAGATTGAAAAGGACGTCGGGTGCAAACGTCTCCAGTTTTTGCCGGAGAAGATCGACATCATCAAAGATGGCGAGATGCTCCGCGGTGTGGCCGAGCGTGCCGAGCGCGGCCATGACGTTCGCCTCGGTCTTCCAATCCGGCGTTTTCATCTCCTTGCTGAAGTCCTGATCGACAGTAGTCGGACTTGTGCCGTCGAAGAGCACGAGGACTTTAAGTTTCTTTTTCACAAACAACTGTTTGTTTCTGTTCCTATTTGGTGCGCTTGAACTTGCCGGTGAACAGATAATTCATCACCAGCGTCGTAATAAAAGCGGAGACGCGAAAATCCTGCTGCGGATCGTCATTGAGCACGTGCAGTCCAAGCTGATCGCAGCGGTCGGTTAGGCGCGCGAGAAGTTTGTTTACCCGGAACTTCTTCTCGTTCGTTGCCTGACAAACTGCATTCAGCAGTCGCCGCCTTGTGCGGCGCAGATATGAGCTCGCTTTGATCCCGGCCGGCGCGGCGAAGAGCTCTCGCAAATCGGCATCGTAAAAATCCGGATACGTATCTTCATAAAGTTTCCGTTTACGCGCATAATAGGTCTTGAGCTTGACGTTCAGACAGTTGTAATCGACGGCGCGATACGGCGGCGCGTGCACCGACGGTTTCCCTGCGAGCGAGCGCATCAGCTCATCGATATATTCCAGTTTCCGCAGCGCTCTCCAGCCGGCGTAACGCTCGCGCCAGTTGAGCCCGGGCGTGAGCCAGATCGCGAACGTCTCCGCGAAATCTTCGTCCGGATGCGCCTGCGCGTACCAGTCGTCGAGGTGCATGACATAACCGCGGCTGAACGGGCGCGGCCGATAAAAGCTCGGCGTCGACTCGTGTGAGGTGCGTCCGAAAAACTTCTGCCATTTTTTCTTGCGCTGAAGCTGATAGGCATAGCTGTAGGCATGCCCCGCCTCGTGCCGCATCAATTTCATGAACCATTCGGCCGTCTCGCCCTCGACTTCGAGCATCATCGCTCGCTCCAGCGCGCGCAGCCGGTCGTGCACGAGAAAAAACGGAATAAAAATTGCGGGGATACCGATCGGCACGAACCATTCATCGCCGATGTGACAGGGCGGATGAAACGTGAGTCCCTTAGCCGAAAGTTCGTCGTAAAGCTGTCGGATGAGCGGTTCGAGCGGTGTCCCCTCAAGCCGCAAACCTAGCGTGGAAATGCGGCGTTCGAGAAGTTCCTCGTCGCCCAGTGACGCCCAATCGGCAGCTTCCATCTCTCGCGCACAATATCAGCCCGCCCGACGCGCTGTCACGCTTCCGCGCAAAGGGGCTTGAATTGCAGCGGCGGTTTGCGCGTAATCGCTTCCGATGAATTCGTCCGAAATCGGCGTGCGTGGGACGCCAACACCAAGCCGGTTCGCAACCGAACAAAAATTGATCGTCTTCTTCGGTGCAGTGACTCTGCTCATCCATTTCCTCACCAACGGCCGTTACGGTTATTTTCGCGACGAGCTCTATTACATCGCCTGCGGTCAGCACCTCGCCTTTGGTTACGTCGATCTGGCGCCACTTTCCGCGCTGCTTATTCGGCTGAGCCGCATCCTGCTCGGCGATTCACTTTTCGCAATCCGTTTCCTTCCAGCGGTTGCGGGCGGACTCATGGTTGCCCTGACCGGGATGATCGCGCGTGAACTTGGGGGACGGAGTTGGGCAGTCGCGCTGAGCTGCACCGCTTCGCTTTGCGCGCTCATCTTTCTCGGAGTTGGCAACTTCTTTTCCATGAACGCGTTTGAGCCGCTATTTTGGATGGGCGCCATCTATTTGCTCGTCCGGATTATCAACGGCGGCTCGCCCCGGCTTTGGTTGTGGTTCGGCGCGGTCATCGGTCTCGGGCTGGAAAACAAACATTCCATGGCGTTCTTCGCTGCCGGTGTCTGCGTCGCCCTCTTGCTTACGCCCGAACGCCGCCATCTCGCTCAAAAATGGATCTGGCTCGGCGGATTAATCGCGCTGGCGCTGGCGTTGCCAAACGTCATTTGGCAGATTCGGCATCATTGGCCCACCTGGG
>JBIOVE010000081.1:0-5383 GCA_044867565.1 Candidatus Udaeobacter sp.
GCTGGTAACATTTCCGGAATCCAACGCGCTGCGGATCGTCGGGGTTGTAAACGGCGATCGCTTGCCCGCCGTTTTTTCTCATAACGGTGAAGCAAGGGACATCGGTCGGTCCGTCACCGATGTAGATCATGTTCGGGAAAGGGACGGGTCGAATGTCCGGATCCATGTGGTCGTTGACGTTCTGCGACATGTCTAACAGGCCCTTGTTAATCCGAAATAAGAACTGCGTTTTTTGCGTGTGGCTGATGACGCGCTTGGGGAAAGCGATCCGGCCCCTTTCATCTTCGGCAAATTCGCATCCGAAAATGGCGCGCACATAAGGCTGTAAACGGCTTCCATCGAGCAACACCTTCAGCCCGGACGAGATGATATAATGCTCTGCCGAGATGCCGTGCGCGATGTGCTCCGCTGTGAGAAGATCCTTTCGAAATTCTTCAAACATCTCCGGCAGACCTTTGTAAAAATTCAGTTTTCCACCCAGTTTTCCCAGTTCCGCATTGGTCGGGCGATCCATGCCGAAGGTGTCCAGCATCACCTTCATGTAAGCGAGTTCGTTGTCGTAACCCTGTTCCCGAATGAGCTCTGCGCAACGACGCCAGAAGCTCTCACCACTAATTCCGAAAGCAGGAAAGATCACATCTTCCTGCATGTAACTGGGACTTAGCGTTTGATCGTAATCGTAAACGATCGCGATCGTGTTTTGCGGTGGGGACATCCTTCGGACAAAATGAACAGAATCGACAGAATTGTTTCTGAAATCACTCAGTCATTTTTTGTTAATTCTGTCGAAGAAGTCTTCGAACAGCCCGTCGTAAATCCTTCCCCGTTCGGGATGATATTGCACGGCGAGCGCGAATGGATAATTCCGGAGTCGTACTTGCTCGATAATGTCGTCGGAGACGCACCACGCTTCGACTTCGAAACCGTCGGCCAACCGATCGACCGCTTGATGGTGCGAGCTGTTTACTTTTTCGAATCGATGCTTGGCGGTTGCATCGTAACGCAAAAGCTGAATGTCGCGCTCCTTTTGTTCGGGCAGCCTATGCCCCGCAATGTCGAGCTTAAGCGTGCCACCCAGAGCGACGTTCAAGACCTGGATACCTCTGCAAATGCCGAGGATTGGCAGACCGCGTCCGAGCGCCTTCGAAATCGCATCGAACTCCCAGCGATCCCGCACGGGATCGACATCCTTATGGATTACGCTTGGATCGACAATTTCCTGACGCAGAAATTCCGGTGCGATATCTGAGCCACCGGTTAAAAGCAATCCGTCCATTCGGTCCATCGAAACTTCGCCTTTGCGCGCATCGAAAACACCAATGTCAGGATGCTTGGCAAAAAAAGGTTGAAACCATTTTTCATCCTTCGGTCGCATCCACGTGGCGAGATTAGGCATTAATCAATGTTGCTTTAGATGCCGCTAAGGCAAAGGTGAATCGGCTTTTTCTAACACGATGATAAAATTTGGCGCCTCAAGGCGCGTTATTTTTGGCAACGCGTTGAGGACAACGCGTTCCACCTACAGCCCCATCAACTCGCGTACGTATTTCACCGGGGGGCTACCGAAGGAGATCACTTGATCGTTGTATTTCTTCAGATCGAATGAGGCACCGGCTTTCGTTTTCACCTGGTCGCGAAGATCGAGATGTTCGCTCACTCCGACAAAATAAGTGGAAAGCTGAGCGGAGGTAAGCCGAGCGCGTTTCCACTTCGCGACTGCTTCCCCTTCCTGTTGGTACCCTTCTTTCATCATCAAATCCAGGGCCTCCTGCTCGTTCATGTTCCCAGCGTGAATGCTTTGGTCGAGAATTGCGTTACAGATTACGCGCAATCGCATTTTTAACTGCCGCATCTTGACGTCGGGTCCGCCGTATTCCTGTTCTGCCATCATTTGCTCGCAGTAAACGGCCCAGCCTTCAATAAATGTGCCGCTCTGGAAAATCGCGCGCACCAAAGTCGGCGCGCGAAACTCGTTCGCGTGGGCAAGCTGCAGGTAATGACCGGGCATCGCCTCGTGCACGGTGAGATCGCGCACCATGTAATTGTTGTATTCACGGTAGAAGGATTCTTTCCGTTCTTTCGACCAGTCTTTCGGCGTCGGTTCAACCGCGAAGAATGTTTTGCCGCTTTGCTCGAGCGGCCCGGGTGAATCGCAATAGGCGATACCAGTGCCGCGCTTAAATTCCGGCATGACAATCACGTCAAGCGGTGTGTCCGGGACAGTGACCAGCTTATGTACTTTCACGAAATCGGTCGCTTCGCCCACAATGTTTTGCGCATACCCGACGATTGTGTTGTCGTCCGGATGCTTCTCGGCCAGCTTGTCCAGAACCGCGGTGGTGACCTTTCTTTTGTCAGTAAGCGTCGCCTTGTCGGCCTTCGGGAAATAGTTCTTGTAGAGCGGAAGCGCAGTCTCGTAGATGGCGGTTTGCGTTTGCTGCAAGTCGGTCTGCGCGCGCTTCATGATTTCTTCCATTGACAAATCGGAGGCGAGCGCGAAGCGCAGTTTCTTTCGAAACTTCTCTGGGCCAAGGCGAAAATCGCCGTCGGATCGCGGCAAGAGATCTTTCTCGAGCCATTTCTTGTACTCATCGAGCGCAGCAGCAGTTTTTTCCTGCAATGGCGCCAGTTCCTTTTTCATCTGCGGCACGCGGTCGAGAAGTGGAGCCAGTCCTTCGCGCACGAGATTGATGGCTCCCTCCGTTTGCTCGATGGCCGTCTCCGTGTGGATGCGCGGCGGATGTTGCAGATTGGCTTTTGCCTGCGCAATTACGCGCGGAATCCCCTCCATGCGCTGGCGTAAGCTCGGAATGCGTTTTTCCGGTGACGCGAAATCGCGCGCGACCAACAGATAAAGGCTGTTGGCCAGGCTCTGGTTGTAAACGAGGGGATTCCAATCTGGCTCTTTTAACTCTTCCGCCTCAAAGATTTTGTAATCGATGTTCTCCTTGAGAATGCGGACATCGACGTTGTTCGCGCCGGTCAATTGCGACGCATCGAAGCCGTTGAGCTTGTCGCGAAATTCCTTTTGCGTTGCCAGCTCCTTCGCTTGCGCTTCGGGCGAGTAATCGGTTAGCCAGCCGTCAAACCGATGATCGCCGAGCTCTGTTGCCTGCTCTGGGTTGGCCTGCAAGTCGCGCTCGATATAATCGCGCGCAATCTTTTGAAATTCGTCATCCTGCGGCGTGGCGCGAACGTTTATCAGCGGGAAAACGAGAGACAATGCGAGCGCGATTGTGAGCGTTCTCATCTATTAACTAGGCGCGCCGCTGGAAAGAATGGGCTCAGTCGCTTGCAATTGGGGCAGCGCTTCCTGCGATTGCAGATAAGTCCTGCCCCGATAGAACATGGCCACGACTACAAAAATGCCGGCCGCAACGAGCATCAACACGGCGAAGAAGAGGAAATACTGCTGATCGCTCATTTTGACAGTGCCGTCCGCATTACGGATGAAGTAGTTCACCGCCGCCGTGAACAGATTGCCCATTGAGACTGTGAATAACCAAAGCGCCATGACTGCGCTCTTCATCTTGTTTGGCGCCTGCGTATAGGAAAACTCGAGCCCGGTGATGGAGACCATGGTCTCGCCGAGCGTGAGAATAATGTAAGCGAGGAATTGCCAGTTGACGCCTGGCTTTGCGCCGGCGTCGATCATCTGCTGGATGAACCAGATCACAAGGTAGCTTGCCGCCGTGAGGAAAAGACCGATGCCGATTTTGCGCAGGGGCGTGAGAAAAAAGACCCTGTCGACCAGAGGATAGATCACATAATTCACGAGGGGAATAAAAAGGAGAATTAGAATGGGGTTCGCTGTCTGAACCTGAGCGGGTAACAAATTAACGCCGAAGCCCCAATCAAAATGGAAGGGTGAAAAGCCTAGGTTTACCCATGGTAGCCACGGCGCATAGAGGTCCATTCGCTGTGCTTGCAAAGTCCATGAGCCGCCACTGCTCTGGTCCCAAAGCGACCAGAAGACAGCCACGAAAATATAAACAATGGCTAGGCGCACCAGGGCGCCCAAGCCTTCCCGACTGAACATCTGCTTGAGGAAACCGAGACCAGCGGGCGGAATGTGGACGAACTTCTTGCGACCGGCCCAAAAGAAAATTGTGGCAATAACCATGGCTACGCCGGGAATACCGAAGGCCCAACGCGGCCCGAAACGCGGATCGGCCAGCAAGAACGGACAAAGGAGAGTGGAGATGAAGGAGCCGGCGTTAATTGAGAAATAAAACCAGCCAAAAACTTTCGAGAGCAAATGCTTATTTGATTCGCCGAATTGATCGCCCACGTTGGCCGAAACGCAGGGCTTGATGCCGCCGGAACCGAACGCGATCAGGCCCAAACCGATCACCAAACCAAGCCGCGTGTCGTTCAAGGCGAGCGCGAAATGTCCGAAGCAGTAAACGATGGAAAGCCAAAAAATCGTCTGGTACTTGCCGATGAACCCTTCGGCCAAAATCGCGCCGAGTATTGGCAGAAAATACACTGCGGATACAAATAAGGCGAAGTTTTGCCGAGCCTCGGCGTCGCCCATATGGTCGGCGGTGCCAGAACTCGTAACCAAATACTGCGTCATGAAAATAATGAGAATCGAGCGCATTCCGTAGAACGAAAAGCGCTCCGCCGCTTCGTTGCCGATGATGTAGGGCACGCCCGGTGGCATCGTGGTGATGTTCGGTGGCGTGGTTGCGTATTTGTGTTTGGCCATACGGCTGGCTCTGATTAGGGACGCTGATTGGCTGGGAAAAATTCCGCAGGCGTGGGGGAGGATGAAGATTTTTCAGACTTCGACCACTCTTTTTCCGGATCCACCTGTTCCCTCTGGACTTCCGGCATTTGGCCGAGAGGATGTTTTTCGCAGGACGTGCAAAAAATCAGCAAACCAATCGCCACAACGATCCCGGTCTGCCGAAGGAGAAAAAACATAATGCGCTGGCACAGTAATCGGCGTCGCTCGGGGCGTGCAAGCCCAAAGCAAGCCGAGGTTTCGTGCTCATGCTCATGAGCGATTTGAGCTTTCGATTAAGATTACGAGCAGGAGCACGAGAAAAACCGGGCCTCTACAAATGATTGAAAGACGCGGCCATGGCATTACTATCAGACGCGGTGGCTCGCACGGACAAACACAGCGCTTGGAACGAAGTCTTCGCTCTCGTTCTGCTTTTCGTCGGCACATTGCTCTATTTCGCGTTGATCTCCTACACGCCAAAGGATGTACCGTCCTGGGTCTGGTTTAGCCACAGTGCGCCCGCCAATCATCCTGCGCAGAATTTCATCGGGCCAGTGGGCGCTATTATCGCAGGCATTTGCTATCAGTTGGTTGGCGCAGCCGCGTATCTATTGGCAGCGATTCTGCTTGGATTCGGCGCAGCGAAACTGT
>JBIOVE010000082.1:0-10923 GCA_044867565.1 Candidatus Udaeobacter sp.
CTCTGCTGCTGGTGGTCGTTGTGATGGGGGCAACCGGTTTATCTTTTCCCTCGATGCGAACCTCAGCGCCTTGGAGAGGCCGGCCATCGGGTCCCAGGACGTTTCCCTGGAGAGAGGCAATCTGCGCCAATGCGGTTGGGCCGAGGGCAAACGCTCCCGAAACAAAGAGCGCGATAATAAGTGCTCGGTAGAGCATGGGACAAGATACTCAGTGTTGGAAAAAGGCACAAGGCTTCCCAGCCATCAAGTCCTTCGACGGTTCGGAAGTTGTCGCTCCTTGGTAACCGTCCGCCAGTTGACAATCAACGAACGCTAGCCAGCAATTCTGCTGATTATTGGGCAAGAGTTTGCCGGCGGAGGGGCTCGAACCCACACGATCTTGCGATCACTGGATTTTGAGTCCAGCGCGTCTGCCAGTTCCGCCACGCCGGCGCGGGGAACGTGAAGCTACGAAGCCCGCTGACAAGCTCAAGCGGTTCCGATGAGATCGACCCGCTTTGCGCCACAGGCAGCTAATTGTTTTAATTAGCTGGGTCGCCCAGCTCCTTCTTCCCTCAAGCAGCTCTCCATCCATCGATAGCTGATTGAAGGAGCTGCCCGCCAATGGCGGGTTCGGCGAAAGCCTGCAAACTTCGCGGCGGGCCGAAAATTTCTCGAAGAATGATCGCGTTGCGTTGCCCCGCTGGCGAGCGGAGGAGTGTCGCAATGTCCGTACCAGCACGCGCGACCTTTGTTTTCGACTCAGCAGCGACGGCGTGCGCTTCGACCCGTGGTTCGATCGAAGCCGGCAAGTCAGCTCGTGATGGCGGCGCTTCACGTGGCTCGAAAATAGTCGGCGCTGGAGGTTTTGGCGCTTCGACAATTTGCCTCTTTCTGCGAGTGAGAACGTTACGCACGGTCGGGATAGGCCCCGGAGGTTGCACCGGAGCGAGGGGGCACGGCGGAATGTTTGTGCGCGGCGGGACTGGCGGCGGCGGTCTCGTACCTGCGGGTTGGCCAAGCGCTTCGAGAAATCTGCGAATGCGTTCTTCATCCGATTCGACCGGCGCGCGTCTGATCGGCTCAACCGGACGAGGGCTGGTTGTGGATCTTCGATCTTGGTCCTGCGATCCTTTCTTTGCTTCGCCGGCTTTGCTTGCGAGCAATCTGAACAACACCGCCATCGCGATCAGCAGAATGAAAAGGAGATTCTCGATGTGCATGGTGAGATTGTTAAATCGTCAAATCCGAATCACGTTCCTTCGCTTCGCGGTTTGTCTCCTCCAGCGATTGATTCGCGCATGGAAGTATCTGCCTGAACGTTTTTCATTCGCACATAATCCATTATTCCCAGATTCCCCGAGCGAAATGCGTCCGCCATTGCCTGCGGGACGAGGGCTTCGGCCTCGACCACTTTTGCTCGCATTTCCTGCGTCCTGGCGCGCATTTCCTGCTCTACGGCGACGGCCGCTGCGCGGCGCACTTCCGCTTTTGCTTGCGCAACACGTTTGTCCGCGTCGGCCTGCTCGGTCTGCAACTTCGCGCCGATGTTATCCCCGACATCCACATCGGCGATGTCGATCGAGAGGATTTCAAAGGCTGTATTGCTGTCGAGTCCCTTGGCCAGCACTGTCTTGGAAATGCGATCGGGATTTTCCAGCACTTCTTTATAGGAATGGGCGGAGCCAATTGCGCTCACAATGCCTTCGCCGACGCGCGCTATGATCGTCTCCTCAGTCGCGCCACCTACGAATCGGTCGAGATGCGACCGCACCGTAACACGCGCCTTCACCTTCACGCCGATACCGTCCTGGGCAACTCCGTCAATCGTCGTGCGACCCATGTTTGGGCTCGGCGCGTCGATCACTTTCGGATTGATGCTCGTGCGCACCGCTTCGAGCACGGTCTTGCCGGTTCCTTTAGTCGCCAGATCGATGGCGCAGGCGCGGTTGAAATCGAGCGAAATCCCCGCCTTGTCAGCGGCAATTAAAGCGAGAACTACGTGACCGACATCGCCGCCCGCCAAATAATGCGCTTCAAGCGGATCGCTCCGAACATCCAGACCAGCTTTCACGGCCGTGATGCGATTGTCGACAATCAGCCCGACCGGCACTTTGCGCAGGCTCATCCCGATCATTTTTCCTATGCCAACGGGAGCATTGGCGACGCGAGCCCGAAGCCAGGTTGTGAAAAATTTGAAAAGGATGATCGCGAGGACGAAGGCGATCAGTCCCAGCACCGCGACGAAGACAAAGTAAAGCGATTCCATATTGTTACGAAGCTATCGGAAGCGACAGAGCGAGCAAAGTTCTAATTGGTGCTCGGGGCGGGACTTGAACCCGCATGCCTTTCGGCATACGCCCCTCAAACGTACGTGTCTGCCATTCCACCACCCGAGCTTCTGGAGGGGAAGCCGCCTGCCGCGCCGTAGCGAAGCGAAGGCGGGTTAGCTTCCCGTGAATAGTGAACAGTGAATAGTAGATGGCAGAGCGTCCCTCGCAAGTGCTTCGCCTTTACCTCTTGCTCATGCTCATAAATCAAAATTTAAACCGCCATGGGCACGGTAACGAGAGCGAGCACGAGGATATGAAATCAACGTAACCGCGGTTAGAATCTCATTAATGGAATACGAGCACGAGCATGATCACGGGCACGAATAAGAAGGAAGACTGGATCAAAGTTGATCTCCATATCCACACGCTCGACGATCCCAAAGACGCGGTCGATTATTCTGCGCATCAATTGCTCGAGCGCGCGCGCGCGCTTGGTTTTCGGGTCCTTGCGATCACACTGCATGACGCCGTCTTTGATCGCCAGGAAGTGTTTGCTGATGCCGCGGCGATGGGCATTTTGCTTATCCCCGCAGCCGAACTGCGTTTGTGCGGCGCGGATGTCATCGTGCTGAATGTGACTGGCGAAGAAATCGCGGAGCTGAAAAATTTCGACGATTTGCGACAGTTGCGCGCCCGGCGTGGGCGCTCGGTTTTTACGATTGCCCCGCATCCCTTTTATGTTTTTGGCAGCTCAATCGGATCGCGATTGCTTGCGGAAATCGATTGCTTCGACGCAATTGAGCTCTGCCATTTTCACAAGGGTCTATTCAATCCGAATCGGCGCGCCAGAAAAGTTGCGGCGCGCTTTGGCAAGCCACTGATCGCCACTTCCGATGCACATCGGCTGCACGCGTTCGGACGCCATTACACGAGTATCCCGACTCCGCCCGAACTCACCGTCGAGAATGTTTTCAATGCTCTGCGAGCCGGGTCGCTTAATCTAACCAGTCCTCCATGCAGTTTTTTCGATCTTGTCAGCGCGATCTATTTCATCTTTCTGGCACACCCATTTCGACGACGCCGAAAGCGTCGCCAGCTTCTGAGATTCAACCACAAAACGTGTGCCGATGCTTGAATCTATGAATTGCGAACTTGGACAATGAAAGTTGAGATTCGGGTCCGTGTCATCCGTGTTCATTGGTGGTTGGTCTCAAATCATAAATCGCGCCCCAGCGACCAGAGGCGGCGGGCGCTATCGTGGCTTCCCATGGCCGCTTGCTTGCCGGGTAATTGGTCCTCTCTTCGCGTCCCCAAAAGATATAACGAACGTGCAAAGAGCGCGCGATCTCGCGCCAATTCTCGGCGCCTTGCATCAACTGGGTAAGCAAGTTGTTCGTTTTTGTGTAATCGGCGAAACCCTGCGACCAAAGGTGGCCCGGATAACCAACCACTACCTTTCGGCCTTGGAGTAAGAGCGGGTGATTGTAAGTCGGATAGGTGGCGAAGCGGGCCTCCAACGGCAAACGCCGGACAGCGACGCCAACGGCGTCCAATTCTTCACGATCAGCTAATGCAAAACCCGAACGGTTGGCGGCCAGTCCGCCAAGCAGAGTGATGAATCCCGAGCCAAAGAGTGCGACGCAAACGCCCGCCCGCACCGGGACGCTCCAATGCTCAATGAGATCCTTCCACAAAAACGGGAGCACGAGAAAGTACCCCCAAATCATGAGTTTGAGATTATCCCAGTCCCACGGCGCAAACCGAAAGAGCAAACCCGAAACGAAAATTACAAACGCGGACGGCAGAAAGGCGATTTCCTCCGGCAACTTTTGATTCCATTTGATGCCGCTTTTCCAAGCCCGCCAACCGCAGACCGCGAGCAAACAGAGCGCGAGCGGAATGAAAATGCCAAAGTTGTCGAACCAGAATTGAAAAAGATTGGAACGGCCGAACTGAGGATCAGCCATGACCCATCCCAAATGTGGTTTCAAAATTGTGGCCGCCCGAAAATTGTCGCTGGTCAGCCAGACAAAAAAACTGGCAGGAAGCACCGCGGCAGCCACGACCGTCAAGGCATGCATGCGTGTGTCGCCAAGAAGCTCGCCCCATCTGGATCGAACCGAAATCAACCGGCGCACGCCCTCGACTCCTTGTTTGCGGGCGAGATCAACGATGAACCTCGCTTGTTGAAGACATTCAAAAATGAAAAGAAAGAACAGAACAATGCTGAGGGCCAGAAATGTATGAAAGTGGAAAAGTGGCATTGACGCGTAGAGAGACAGCTCGACCCAGAAAGGCAGCGGCCCGCTTCGTTGAATCGCGTGGGAGCGCGGTCCGGAATCATCCTGACGAGTCGAGACTATAGGGACCTGGCGGAAAAATTTTTCGCGCCAATGCCAGAGCAAGAGCACGCCGGCCGGGATTGCGTAAAGCAATCCGCGCTGCGTCACAAACATAGATAGCGCAATGCTTTTCCAGGCGATTGTCTTGTCGCCCTGATAATCCAGAAAATTCAGCGTCTTAAAAACTTGGAAGCCGGCCATGCCGCCATTAAATAAAAAGCCGGCAACACCGAACGTGCCGCCCCAGCGGGAAAACGCGTAAAACGTCGCGACTGACGCAAGTAATCCGGTCCAAACCAATCCGCGTATCAGGTCGATATGAACCAGATAGAGAAGTCCGTTGAATAAATCGATCCCTGCCGGATACCTTAGTTTACTAAAAACGTAGATCGGGTTGTCCGGCCAAAGCGTGGCGCCACTCCCAAAAGTCCTGATCAACGTGACGTGCAGCGCGAGGTCGCCGAGGTTATTCGGCGATTGAATTTTTAATTGCTCGCCGTCGATGTAGAGAAGCCAGCAAAAGGAGCGCAGCGCAAACAACGCAAAGCATGCCGCCATGAGCCAAAGCCAGAAATGACGATACCGCTTGGCCGGCGGTGAAGCGCCCTCGTACGTCACGCTCTCCGGCCGTAGCGGTCCAGACTTAATGGCTTTTTGTTCTACTGCCGGAGAATTTACGGTCCCCTGTCGAACGGCGGGGTCAGAAGTTCCAAGATAGGCTGCAAGAGCGAAGGCCGCTCCGGATACAAGCGCGAAAATCGCGCTTTGCTCGTTCAAGCCATTCCCGCCGATTCCAAAAAGAAGCCCACAAACAGTCGACAGATTGACAAAGATCAGGCCAGCGGAAAGCCATTTCATCGAAATGAGCGTTCCCTAGCCCGATCCTTTGCCAACAAAATCCGGTGATCGGCCTGGGAAAAACTCCTTGAAGATTTCGGCGCTCAAATACAGCTTTGACGTGTCCTGGTAGTTCCGAACCCGCAGGGGCTCGGTGTAATACGACCCACGCAATTTCGCCTCGACTTCCGCAATCTGGTCTTCCTGCACAAGGAGAAAATCGGCGTCGAGCGTCGCGGGGAGATTCTTATGTTCGTAATAGCCGATGTGTGGGAAGTCACCGAGAATCCAGGGAAATGGATAGCTGCTGCTCCGAATCATATGCCCCGTCAGCTGGTAGTAGGCCGGGTCCCGTTTGGCAAGCGTTAGCAGCGGCTTGGTTAGTTTGAAAATGTCATTGTAGGTCTGAACATAGACGTACGGCTCAGTATCCGTCGTGCAACGGAAGTAATTGAGCCAAACAGCAGATCCGAGCGAAACGCACAAGAGAATTCCTGATGCAAGATATATCGCACGCAGAAATTTCGGGCGAACAAGCAGAACCGCTGCGCCAAAGATGAACAGGAAAGGCCAGACAATATTGATGATGCACCACGGGGTTTTGTATTTAACAACGCTGTAAGCGATCAAGGTTCCGACTCCATAGATCGCCAGATAACGCAGACTGAGGTTCTTAAACTGCTGGCAAAAAAGACACAGAAGCAGACCCGCGCCCACAGGAATTTCGTAGCGTATAATCAGTTCCAACCAATAATACCATGGCTTTTCATGACCGTGGCCAGCGTGGCCAGTCTCGGACCACGCGGCGTAGGCCCGATACAATCCTTTCACGCCTGTCCAATTGAAGAACGTTCCGGAATAGAAGAAAACGACTGCGGCGATGCCGACCCCGACCACCATTGCAAGATCGATATAGGTCCACGTTTGCCTGGCCGGCTTGGAGTCAGGAAGACGATTCAGCGCGTTCGAGACCATCAGGACGGGAATTGCAAGCGCGGCGCAACCAAGATGGATGATGTACGTTTCCTTCGTCAGGATCATGCCGGCCATGCCCATCCCTGCGCACCAGAGGTAATTCGCCGTTCCAAATTTCCACAGACCGAGCAGTCCCAGGATGAACATCATCGAGAAGAGCACGAGCCACACTTCGTGAATCGAATACCGTCCGTAAAAAATGAAGCCGGGAGAGACCGCCATGGCCAGCGCGGCGATTCGACTCACCGTTCGTCCCACCAGCGGCTCAAATTTCAGGCTTACCCAAACGCAACTGATGCTCACCAGCACAACCGGTAAGCGCAATGCCCAGACATTTCGGCCAAACAAGGCTTCCGAGACCAACAGAACATAAAAATGGAGCGGCCCGTGATAGTTCGTCGGATCATACCTGTAAAACCCGTTCTTCATCACCTGATCGACAAACCAGCCGTTGATGCCTTCGTCGAAATGCGGCGGTTTTATGCCCAACAGAAAAAAACGCAGGAAAACTGCGAGCCCGAGAATCAACCACGGTGTCCAACCTGTTTCTGCCAGTCGGGCTCTCCACGCCTGCACGTGATCGCGCAACATTGGAAAATCTGCTAGCGCGCCGCCCTCGGCGCTGCTAGTACGCGCAGCTATGCGCATTCTCGTGACCGGTGGCTGCGGATTCATCGGGAGCAACTTTGTTCGCTATATTTTGCAACATTACAAGCCGGCGTACGTGAGCAACGTCGATGTCCTCACTTACGCCGGAAACCTCGCCAATCTCGATGGCGTGGTCGAAGAACATGGCGAACGCTATGAGTTTTTCAAAGCCGATATCGCGAACGCCGACCAAATGGACGCGCTCATGACCGAGCATCAATTTTACGCCGTTGTTAATTTCGCCGCCGAATCCCATGTCGATCGCAGCATCAATTCACCCCTCAATTTCATTCACACGAACGTCATCGGCGCCAGTGTGCTGCTCGATTGCGCGCGCCGGCATGGCGTTCAGCGCTTCATCCAAATCTCCACCGACGAGGTCTATGGCTCACTCGGCGTCACCGGCAAATTCACTGAGCAATCCCCGCTCGATGCCAGCTCGCCATACTCGGCAAGCAAAGCTGGCGCCGACCTGCTTGCCCTCGCCTCTTACAAAACTTACGGCCAGGAAGTTTTGGTAACGCGCTGCTCGAACAATTACGGCCCCTGTCAATTCCCGGAAAAACTGATTCCGCTCATGATTATCAAAGCGCTTCGTGGCGAGCCGCTCCCGGTATACGGCGACGGCCTGAACGTGCGCGATTGGATTCACGTGACAGACCATTGTGCCGCGATTGTGGCCGCTCTTTTCGAAGGCAAACCGGGATCGATTTATAATTTCGGTGGCGACAGCGAGATGACGAATATCGATGTTGTTAAAATGATCCTCGATACACTGAGCAAACCGCACAGCTTGATTTCATTTGTGACCGACAGGCTCGGACACGACCGCCGGTATGCGATCGATTCGTCTCTGGCGCAACGCGAGTTGAACTGGAGGCCGAGGCGCAATTTCAAGGAAGGACTGGCTGAAACCATTCAATGGTACATCGACAATCAATCCTGGTGGCAACCATTGCTCGAGCGTGCCGGAAGGTACTAAAATTTTTCATCCCAAGCGAATGCGAGGGACCTCCCAATTTACCAATAGGCTGATTCGTTCCGCATAATCGAATATGCCAAACGCGAAAATTGTAATTGTCGGCGCCGGCGGTCGTTTGGGAGCTGCGCTGATGCGCGAATATCGCGACAAATTCGATGTCGTTGGTTTCAATCACGCCCAGCTTGATCTCGCAGATTTCGATCAAACACGCGAGAAACTGCGCGCCACGAATTTCGATATTCTTATCAACGCTGCCGCGTTCACAAATGTCGATCTTTGCGAGATGCAACGAGATCAGGCTTTTCTAATTAATGCGGAAGCACCGCGTGTTCTCGCCCAAATTTGCCGGGACAAAAACGCGAAACTCATTCACTTCAGCACCGATTACGTTTTCGACGGTGAGAAACGCAAGCCGTACACCGAAGAAGATGGAGCAAAGCCGATCAGCGTTTACGGCGAATCGAAGCGAGCGGGCGAAGAGAACGTTCTCACCGTGCAAGGCCGACATCTCATCGTGCGCGTCTCCTGGGTGTTCGGTCCTGACCGGCCAAGTTTTATCGACGGAATGATCAAGCGGGCACAGGAGAATGAACAGGTCGATGCAATCGCGGACAAATTTTCCACGCCCACATACACGCACGATATCGCCGAGATGCTCCGAGCAGTTGTAGCCGCGGGCGGTGACCCCGGCAGCGATGCGTCGGCCGCAGTCACAAATGGCAAAAAAGCCCGGGTCCCCATCCCCGGCTACAGCGGAATCCTGCATTTCGCCAACACCGGCGAATGCAGTTGGCAGGAATACGCGCAATGGGCGCTTGATTGTTGTCACGCATTTGGCGTCTCGCTGAAAGCGAAAACCGTCGGAACACTCAAATTAAAAGACATGAAAAACTGGGTCGCGCGTCGTCCGGTCTATTCGGTCCTTTCCAGTGCCAAATATACGGAGTTGACTGGCATTTCACCGCGCGCTTGGCGAGACGCCGTTACTGACTATATTAGGCGCTTCCATTCAAAAAAATGAGGACGCACATCTTTGCTTTTACGTTGTCGATCATCATTTGCGCCACTGCACGCGCGGAGCTGAAATGGGAACAGACTAACGTCGAGTTGCATCCGACGGCTACCGACAAGCAGGCGGTCGGCCATTTCAAATACCAGAATACTGGCAGCGCACCGGTGAAATTTAAATCCGTCCGCACTTCCTGCGGTTGCACGGCTGCGCAATCTCAGAAGGATGAAGTTCCGCCTGGAGAGAAAGGTGAGATTACCGCCACCTTTAAGATTGGCGATCGCACCGGCACTCAGGTGAAAACTGTGACAGTGGAAACCGACGATCCTGCCAATGTAACCACGGTGCTCACCCTGAAGGCGGTGATTCCACAACAGCTCGAGATCACCCCAGCGTTTGTGTTTTGGGGACAAGGTGAAGCACCAAAGCCAAAGACGATCGTCGTGCGCGCGGCTAAGGATTTTCCAGTGAAACACCTGAAGGTCACGTCATCGAGTTCAGACTTTCAAACGAAGGTTGAAGAGACGGGTAATGGCCAGTTCAAGATCGAAGTCCAACCGCAGGAGACGAACCGGCAAATTGCTTCGACCTTGACGATTCAACCGGAAGATTCGCAGAAAATATTTTACGCGAATGCGCGTGTGACCACTGCGCCGGCTATTCAGTAGGGTGAAGTCTTCGCTGGTTCGTCAGGCGCTCATTCTCGCCGCGCTCGCGCTTATTCCTGGCCTCGGGCAGGCGATCTATTTTCGCGACAAAATCTCATGGCAATCGCCCGTTCCCGCTTCCGAAATGGTCAGCGTGACACAAGCGCGCGCCTGGGGTGAGAGCGCAATCTGGGTCGACGCACGTCCGGACGAAGAATTTGGGCGCGAACATGTTCCCGGCGCCTTATCGTTGAATGAAGACCGCTGGAATGAACTGCTGCCGCAATTTCTGGCAGTGTGGTCGCCAGAAAAACGCGTTGTCATTTACTGCGGCAGCCAAAGTTGCAATGCCAGTCGCGAAGTTGCGCGCCGTCTGCGTGATGAGGCGCAATTGAAAAACGTCTTCGTGCTTGAGGGCGGTTGGGAGGAATGGCTCAAGAAGAATCGTTGAAGCGGCAGGACTGACGATGGACCAGTCATCAACTCCCAACTCTCGACTCTCAACTATTCCGCTATTCGTCTGGCGCATTGCCGATCTGGTCGTCGGCGGAATTTTCCTCTACGCCGGCGCGATCAAAATGCTTGAGCCGGTCCGGTTCGCTAACGACATCGATAATTACAAAATCCTGCCGTGGACCATCTCTGTCGGCTTGGCGTTTTATTTGCCCTGGCTGGAGATTTTCTGCGGCCTCGCGTTGATTCTGCGTCGTCTTTATCTCGGTGGATTGTCGATCTTGACCGCGCTCACCTCCGTCTTTCTCGTCGCCACCATTGCGGCAAAAGTTCGTGGTTTAGACATCACCTGCGGTTGTTTCGGTCACGCCAGCCAAAACTGGAATTTCCCCGCCCATCTCGCGGTCGATCTGGCAATTCTCGGCGCACTGCTCGCGCTTTGGCTCGTACATCGTGCGAAGAAAGCGTTGTAGACGCTGCGCCTGTGGTTTGTCTCTTGTCATTCCGAGCGTAGTCGAGGAATCTCTTACTGTTGTCCGGAAGTAATAAGAGCTGTCTCGACTTCGCTCGACATGGCACACGCGTATGATCAGAAAACTTAAATCAGGCGAATATCGGCTGTATTCCCGGAAGAAGAATCCGAAGACCGGGAAGCGAAGGAACCTTGGCACATTCAAGACGCGCGCTGCCGCCAAGAAACACGAAAAGGCGGTGCAATATTTCAAACGGCATTGACTCGCGTGGTAGCGACGATAACAAAAGACAAAAAGGATCTCGA
>JBIOVE010000083.1:0-3076 GCA_044867565.1 Candidatus Udaeobacter sp.
ACAGACACCGCAGCTGGTAGGTCCCAAGGCTTGGTGTCGGGCCTTCATTCCATGGCGCACTTCGCGTTCAAGCGTTCCTGTCCGCGGTCAAAATCGACGGCGCAGGAAATAAAGTCCGCGCTTTACTCGCGCGGGAGACGCGCTTCCGCGATCTCGCAAAGGACATGGAGAAGAAGCTGGTGCGCTTCCTGAATTCGGGCAATTGAATCGCCTTTGACCAAAAGATCGATATCGGCCATGCCGATGGTCGAGCCGCCATCGCGCCCGAGAAGCGCGATGGTCTTTAGTTTGCGCGATTTCGCTTCTTCCAGTGCGCGCCGAATATTTTTCGATTTGCCGGAAGTCGTCAGGCAAATGAGAAGATCGCCCGGCATACCGAACGCTGCCACCTGGCGCGCGAAGATTTCATCGAAGCCGTAGTCGTTCGCTGCGGCGGTGAGGAGTCCACCGTCTCCCGTGAGACAAATCGCCGGATACGCGCGACGATCTTTGGCGAAACGCACGACGAATTCAGTTGCGAAATGCGCGGCGTCAGCCGCGCTCCCACCATTGCCGCAAACGAGCATTTTGTTTCCGTTCGTTAGGCAATCCGCAATCAGATCTGTCGCGCGCGCGACTTGCGGCTTCAATTTCTTCAGGGATTGCAGCATCTCGATTGAGCCGCTAATCGCCTGGTCGAGGATTGAAGAAAGATCAGGCATCGAGATGAAATTATGGCTGGCAAAAGATGGTGCGCGATACAGGGTTCGAACCTGTGACCCCTACCGTGTCAAGGTAGTGCTCTACCACTGAGCTAACCGCGCGCTTGGATCAGAAGTGATAAGTGATCGGTGATAAGTAATCAGTCAAGAGCGAGGAAGTGCCGATAACGGTTCACTGATCACAGCTCACATATATTCGCCTACTTCACCACTGGACAACTCGGACGCACGGGACGACTGTTCGCACCTCGTGAGTGTCCTGTTTCTTAAACGCTTCCTAAAGCGGCCACTTCAAGTCGCGTCGATCATCCCCAGCTCGAAAGCGCTTGTGGAACGCGTCGCCCGCAAAATGGACTTCAACCAAGCGCGTGTGATCGCCGAATACGGCCCGGGTGAAGGCGTGCACTCCCGCGAGATCGCGCGGCGCATGAGTCCCGATTCGCATTTGCTCCTGTTCGAGCTCGATCCGGCGTTCTCACACGACCTCGAGCGGCAATTTGCCGCGGATCGGCGTGTGCATGTGATCCACGGAGACGCGGCGCGTTTGCCACAGGAATTGGAGCGTCGCGGATTCGCCTGCTGCGATTACATTTTATCGGGCATTCCGTTCAGTATTCTTCAGATCAACAAGAAACGCGCCCTCCTGCAAAAAACGCACGACGCACTCGCGCCGGGCGGCAGTTTCATCATTTACCAGGTGACAAACGAATTGAAACAGCACGCCACGCTTTTCGAGCACGCCGAGTCAGAATACTTCCTGCAAAATATACCGCCGATGTTCATCACTGTTTTTCAAAAAGCGCAATCGCTGGATGATCGTGAGTATCCCGCGGAGCAGTCCGGAAAGCTTTCAGGGCTAGTTGGCGCAGACCGTTCCGCATGACGGACAGGCCGACGCGCATAGAAAAAGATTCGATGGGCGAGATGTCCCTGCCGGCGTCGGCACTCCACGGCGCGTCCACGCACCGCGCGGTCCTCAATTTTCCGGTGAGCGGTTACCGATTTTCGCGGCCGTTTATTCGCGCTTTGGGCCTGATCAAATGGGCAGCCGCGCAAGCAAATCACGATCTCGGTCTGCTCGATGCGGAACGCTCGGCGTTAATCGTGCAGGCAGCCGAGGAAGTCGTCGAAGGAAAGCTCGACGATCATTTTCCGCTCGACATTTTTCAGACCGGTTCAGGTACGAGTACGAACACCAACGCGAACGAAGTAATCGCCAACCGCTGTGCACAGCTCGCGGGAAAACCGATTGGGTCGCGCGAACTGGTTCATCCGAACGATCACGTCAACATGGGCCAATCGAGCAACGACGTGATTCCCTCTGCGATCCACATCAGCGCAGCGGAACTCTTAAAAAACTGTCTCGTTCCGGCTTTGGAAAAATTACACGCCGCGCTCGAAACCAAAGCGAAAGAATTCTGGGAGATCATCAAGATCGGCCGGACTCATTTGATGGACGCAACGCCGGTGCGGCTCGGGCAGGAATTTTCCGGCTACGCACAGCAGGTTGCCTACGCGAAGGAGCGCGCGCAAAAATCAATTGAAACATTGCGCGAGATTGCGCTCGGTGGAACCGCAGTTGGCACCGGCCTGAACCGCCATATTGATCTTCCGGGAAAAATGCTGCGGCATCTGGAACAGCGCACCGGGATCGCGTTTTCCGAGGCGAAAAATCATTTCGAAGCGCAGGGCGGAAAAGACGCGGTTGTTGAAGCGAGCGGTCATCTCAAAACGATCGCCGTTAGTTTATTTAAGATTGCAAATGACATCCGCTGGCTCGGGAGCGGACCGCGCTGCGGCATCGGCGAAATCCAACTTCCCGCCACGCAACCGGGCAGCTCAATCATGCCGGGCAAGGTGAACCCGGTGATGTGCGAATCGGTCATGATGGTCTGCGCACAGGTGATCGGTAACGACGCGACCATCACGTGGGCCGCCGCAAACGGAAATTTCGAGCTCAACGTCATGATGCCGGTGATGGCGCATAATCTTCTCGAGTCGATCCGCCTACTGGCGAATGTTGTCGATGTTTTCTGCGACAAATGCGTGACCGGCATCGTGGCGAATGAAGAACGCTGCCGCGAGTTGATCGAGCTTTCCATGTCGATGGTGACCAGTCTCGCTCCGAAAATCGGTTACGATCGCGCCGCGGAAATTGCGAAAGAAAGCGCGAAAACGGGACGCACCGTGCGTGAAATTGCCCGGGAGAAAAAAGTGCTGCCGGAAAAAGAACTGGAGCATGCACTTGACCCAATCAAGATGACCGAGCCTGGCGGAAAAGGCGGCGATTGATGTTTTAGAGCCCGCCGTGCGATACGGGGACAAACCGACGTATCTGAAGTTTGGAGTGCGCGGACATGTCCGCGCTTTGAAAG
>JBIOVE010000084.1:0-4421 GCA_044867565.1 Candidatus Udaeobacter sp.
CCGTTGTTTCCGCTTCTCGGCGTATTCCTTTGCATCGCGTTGATGTTGAGCCTGCCGCTTGAAACATGGGGACGTTTCATTGTGTGGCTCGCGATTGGCCTCTTTATTTATTTCCTCTACGGCGCGCGCCACAGCAAACTGCGCCGTGGGATCGACGTGGGTCCCACCGAAGACATTCCTCCGCCGCTTATCAAGACGTGAGATCGACAGGTGGAACGCGTTGTCTTCAACGCGTTGGCAAATAAGTGCGGCTCTGCCGCCTGATTTTGATCTTGCGCCTTCGGCGAGTTGGCTTCCCATCGTCTTCAGGAGAAGCCGACCCACCTTACTGAACTCCTACGCCGCCGCCTCCGCGTGGGAGACTTTGTCGTCCAACTCAAGCCAGTCAAACGTCGCCGTCTTTGCTGGATCAAGTCCGAGTTTTTTGCATTCCTCGATGAAATAATCGCGCATTCCCGGATCCTCATAGAAGCTCGTCTTTTCCATCTGGTCCGCCCAGCGTTTCACTTCATCAGGCGCTTTCTTTTCGCCGTGCGTGTGAAGCCATTGCGCCATTTCCTGAGCGCTCGCGCCCTTTTCGATTTCCGCTTTGAAATCGTCGCCCTTTACGCCCTTGAAACCGAAAAGCATGTTGTCGAGCGGGCAATCGAAATGGTATTCGCCGATGTTGCCGGCAACCAGCGCCCGGCATTTGTCGATCGTGCGGCCAAGAATCACGTAGCAGCCAACGCGAATGCGCGGGCTACGCGGCGCTTCGTTCAAATCCTTGCCTGTAATTTTCCTGTTCACACTTCAGGCTAATGCGAAGCGAATCGGCCGCAATCCCGGCTTCCACCGATTTGCTGTAGCGGCGGTCTATGACGATCGGATTATCTCTGCAGAAGCGTGAAGCGCATAATAAGTCGATCGCTACAAATGAACGGAGCTGAAATACAGATTGCTTTTCAATCATCTGAATCTGCGAAAATCTGTGTTAATCTGTGGCTGAGCTTTCATGGTGAACATCTCTATAAAATACACTGGCGATTTGCATTGCGACGCAACGCATGGCCCGTCGCGCTCCAAACTCGCGACCGACGCGCCGACCGATAACAAAGGCAAGGGAGAAGCATTTTCGCCAACCGACCTCGTGGCCACGGCCCTCGGCACTTGCATGACCACGACCATGGGAATTAAGGCCCAGGAGTTTGGTATCGATCTGCGCGGAATGACCGTGTCCGTGCAAAAGGAGATGTCAAAGGACGCACCGCGCCGGATCGTAGGATTACCGTCAGAAGTTCATATTCCATTGTCGAAGGATCACCCGCAGCGCGAGGTTCTGGAGCAAACCGCGCTGAATTGCCCGGTGCATAAGAGTCTGCCCCCGGAAATTAGCCGCCCGACCAAATTTTACTGGGAAGGATGATAGGCTTCTCAACTGTCTCGACCGGCAGGCTTCCAGCCTGCCAAGAGCTCTTCCCCGGACCCGACAGGTAAAGATGCCTGTCGGCCGGCTCAGCTAGGAAACCTCACCTCCGTACAACCATAGCATGTAATCGCGCACGCCGTCTTCCAGCGGGAAGCGTGGCTCGTAACCCAGCGCGCTCCGTGCGTTCGCGAGCTCGGCCTGGGTGAAATTTTGATAATGCGCGTGCGGATTATCGATGTAATCGGGCCGAAAATTCGTGCCCAGGCATTTGTTTAAAACATCGACCAGCTCGTTAAACGAGCGCGCCTGACCCGAGCCGAGATTGTAGATCCCGCTGGTTTGCGCATCGAGCGCGCGAATGCTGCCTTCGACGGCGTCCTTCACGTAAACAAAATCACGCTTTTGCTCGCCATGCTTGAAAATGCGCGGTCGCTGCCCGGCTTTCATCTGTTTTGAGAGATGATAAATCATGCTTGCCGGGACACCCTTGTGCGCTTCGCGCGGTCCGTAAACGTTGAAGTAACGCAGGCCGATGATGATCCAATCAGGGGAGTCCTTCACTTCGCGGAGGGCGATGTTGTCCATGATTACTTTTGAAAACGAATAAACGTTTGCCGGCGCGGCACCGTTTGATTCCACGCTGGCTTCCGTGGCAGCGCCATAGGTGGATGCAGAAGAGGCGTAGATGATCCGCGTCTTCGTCGGCCGCGCAAAATTCAAAATCCGCCGAAAACTTTCGACGTTGTCATGGACTTGCTTGAACTGATTGTGGTTGGTCGTGTCGGTGATTGACGCGAGATGAAAAATTGCGTCGAACTTTTCATCACCGAACTGCTCGTGCCAGTCGAGGGTGGCCAGATTCTGAGCTACAAAATCGCCACGATATCCGGCGAGATTCTTAAAATCGCCTGAGCGAAAATCGTCGATCACGGTCAGGCGCGCATCTTGGAATCTTTCCTGCAAAGCGAGCGTGAGATTGGAGCCAATGAAACCGGCTCCGCCGGTAATGACGAGAGAAGAGTTGGTCGAAGACACGGAAAATATGTTGTGCGTTGATTAAATAAATCTTGAAGCGCCAAGCGCAAGCAGCTACTTCTGGATTCAGTTCTTTGCGAGCTTGAAAAAGTGGATCGGCGCAAGAAATCCCGTGTGAATCGGGAGCAGTTGCGCTGCTGTAACTGGATACGACTTCCCATTGGGCCAATCCCCGAAAGCTTTCGGGGGTGAAGGCGGGAAGAAGGATGAAGCCAGGAGCCAGAATATTTGTCCGGTCTACCTCATTCGTGCCCGCGTGTGCGGTGTGCGAAAAAACTTCTTCGCAAAAAGAAGAATGAGAGTCGTGGGACGATGCGGCTCCGCCAAACAAGTCCGACTCTCGGAGTTGGAGGAAACTTGTATGCGAAATCGCCCAGTAGGGTTCGTTCGAATTTGTCCGGGTAGCACGCGTGTCTCGCGCGCTGGTTTTGGCGTCTCGCCAAAACAGTCTTTCCTTAAAACGAGAATCTCGGATCATTGCATAGCACGGGAAAAGTTCGCGATCGCGAGACGCGCTCACCAACACGCGGGACGCGTGCGCTACCCAATCGGGTTCGCTGCGCTACTCGTTTTCGCGCCGATCGTCTGCTTCGGGCAGGAAGCCTCACCCGCTCCTTCACCAAGCGAGGCGGAAGCCGAGCCAGTCGTCGTCTCTGCGACACGCTTCGATATTCCTCTCGATCAATCGCCCGCCAGCGTGAGCGTGATTAGCTCGGAAGATCTCGAGCAAAAACAAACCGAGCGTGTGAGCGATGCACTCCGCGAAGTGCCCGGGCTGTCCATTGTTCAAACCGGCACGGCCGGTCAATTAACGTCCGTTTTCACCCGAGGTCTGCGCAGCGAACACACACAGGTCTTGCTCGATGGCGTTCCGATCAATCAGGGGTTACAAGGGGCATTCAATTTTGCCGATCTGACCACGGACGATATCAGCCGGATCGAGGTCGTGCGCGGACCTCAGAGCACTTTGTATGGGCCGCGTGCCTTGGCGGGCGTGATCCAGATTGTCACGAAACGAGGCGAAGGTCCTCCCGGTATCAGGTTAAGTGCGGAGGGTGGCTCCTACGACAGTTTTCGCGAGACGCTGCAAAGCGACGGCCAGATCGACAATTTCGATTATTCAGTCGGCGCCAGCCGGCTCGACACCGACAACGCGCGTCCAAACAATCAATATCGAAACAACGCTGCGATTGCGAATGTGGGCTGGTCGCCAAACGAACAGCTGCGCATCAGCGGTCTGTTTACGTACTCGCTCAGCGACATTGGTCTTCCGAACACGATCTTCGACCCCAAACCGGTCGACAATTTCCTAACGGAACGCTGGCTTATTGCGCCGCATCTCAACTGGAGAGCAACCGACTGGTGGGAGCACAAGTTGGTTTTTGCTTACGACCATGAGCGGCAATTGAACGATCCCAACCAGGATGGATTTCTCGGTCCGACGCGTGCGTTGTTTGAACGGACCACGATCGATTACCAAAACGATTTGCGACCGGCATCGTGGCTTATCCTCACGTCGGGTTTTTTTTACAGTCGGGTCAACGCGGGCCAGGAGCGACCATTCGTTTCGCAAATTTTTGGGCCGCAACCCACCTTCGTGAGCGATCACACGGAGGAGACGGCGGGATTTTTGCAGGCGGCCCTGACGCCGATCTCAAACCTGATCTTCGTCGCTGGGGGGCGTTTCGATCATTTCAATCAATTCGGCGATATCTGGACTTATCGCTTTGCCGGCAGTTACAGGATCGAGAAGACAAACACGATGCTGCATTCGAGTGTCGCGACTGGATTCAGTCCGCCGAGCAGCCAGGACAAGATTTTCGGTAACAATTTTGGGTTGCAGCCGGAAAAAAATCTTGGATGGGACATCGGAATCGAGCAGCGGCTCTGGGAAAATCGCGTCACGATTGGCGCGACTTACTTTCACAATGACCTGTCGAACGTAATTGGATTTAACGGGTTATTCGACACGCTCAAT
>JBIOVE010000085.1:0-9101 GCA_044867565.1 Candidatus Udaeobacter sp.
ACGCGCAGACAATGCCACGGCTGATTCCTTTGATTTCGCGGCAGAGCGATGAAAGAGCGGAAGGGCCGCGGCATAATCCTTCTCCGTGAAAGCCATCTCAGCGAGAGCGTATGCGGCGGGACCGGCAAATTCGCTATTGCCATAGTCGCTCAGCACCTTCTGGAAGTTTGTGCGAGCGCTCGACGCGCGATTAAGATTTCGATGGCATTCGCCCAGCGAAAAATAAGCATTCGCCCGCCCGGAATTCCCGGGATAATCGTCGAGATATTTTTGATATTCCGGAATCGCCAGATCATAAAGTTTGCGAGTGAAAAGCGCGTTCGCGTAATCGAGCTGGCGGCGATCGGGCGCTTCGCTTTCTTGTGCTGGCGGTCCGGACAAGTCTTCCGCCGGAGGGGGAGGCGTTATTGGGATTGGTTCTTCCACAGGAAGCGCGCGCGCGACCGGCGGGTCATCCACCGGCCGAGCCCGGC
Organism: Candidatus Udaeobacter sp.; assembly: GCA_044867565.1. Classification (GTDB taxonomy): domain Bacteria; phylum Verrucomicrobiota; class Verrucomicrobiia; order Chthoniobacterales; family UBA10450; genus Udaeobacter. The sequence continues at coordinate 474 of JBIOVE010000085.1, forward strand.
GCACTTCGGGCTGCCACTGAGCGGGAGCCACGTCCGCCGTCAAAAACAGCATTGCCAGTCCCAAAAGACCGGTTGCGTCTCGCAGCATTTTCATTTCGCTGTCGCGAAAGCAACATTGGTAATCCCGGCCTCGGTGCAAGTGTTCAGGACACCAATGATGTTCTTGTAAGCGCCAGCCTCATCTCCGCGAATCACCACAGCTTGCTCAGGATTGAGTTGAACCAGACTTTTCAGCAATTCGGTCAATTCAGCACCGCTTAGGGTGCGACGGTTCACAACAACGTTGCCGTCCGCTTTTACATTGACAACGACATCCCCGATTGGCGCGCTTTTCTCTTTCGCGGCAGAAGCTTTTGGCACCTTGACATCGAGTTCGTTCTCGGTGCGAGCCGCGTTCCACGTTAGTAGGAAGAAGATCAACAACAGCAATAGCACATCGACAAGCGGCGCCAGTTGAATACCGGGGTGATGCAGGGGCGCGTGACCACGCAGATTCATATGGCGAAGAAGACGGTGTCGATTTTACGATTGCCAGCGAGATGGGCAGCTTACAGTTCCTCCTCGATCAGCACGGGGGTTCGCTCGGGACGCTTGCCATAATGCAACGAAAGCAAAGCCAAAACATGGGTCGAAGCAGCCTCCAATTCTGAGATTAATTTTTGGGCTTTGCCGCGGAAAAAAGCGTAGAACATCATTGCCGGAATACCGATGGCCAGTCCGGCAGCCGTGTTGACCAGCGCCTGGCTGATCCCTCGCGAGAGGGCCACGTAACGAGCTGACCCAATATCGGCCCCAAGCGCGCCGAAGGAATGGATAATTCCGAAGACTGTGCCAAGCAGACCCAGCAGTGGCGCAATCATTCCGATATCGGCGAGATAAATAACCCGATTATTCAGGCTGGCCGCGACGCGCGTTCCTTCCGTCTCGGCGATCTCGCGGACTTGCTGAAAATCTGCATGCGGGTTCTTGGTTGTGAAATCGAGCATTTTTTGCACGACTCGCGCGATCGCTTCTCCATGCCGATTGGAAACCGCGAGCAATCCAAGGTAATCGCGCTTGCGCAAAAGTGCATCCGCCGTTGCCATGTAACCGCTCGAAACCACGGCGCCGCGACGGATCGTCATCAGATAAACGACTACGAGCGCGACGGAAAAGATCGACAAGAGAACGAGTGGAATCATCACCGGTCCCGCGTTGATGAGCGTATCCATGATGGTCTGCGAGTGCGGGACATCGGGCACCAAAGGCGGCGTGGCATCCTGTGCAAACAAAGGAGGTACGCCTGCCAGCGCGGCAAACAACAGGAACGAAATCTTCATGCCAGAAATTTCGTAATGATAGGCGGAGCGATCAGGCGATGCAAATGCACAACTGACAGATCAAACACGAATCGGCTCTTCAGGTTGCTAAACAAATCGATCTCCACCAACCCAGCGCTGCACCCGAAAAATATGCGCCGGTTGAATTTCTGGATCGAGCTCAACGTAATTCTGACGTCCCCGCCAGATGTAGCGAGCGTCGCTCAGCAAGTCATGCACCTCATAAACGTCGCTCTCCATTTGCCCGAACTGATCAATCGGCACATCGACAAAGGAATGCTGTTTGCGACGCGGATCGAGATTCACCACGACGAGAATAATGTTATCGCGCGCAGCGGTCATCTTGCCGTAAAACAGAATTGCTTCATTCTCGGCGGGGTAGAATCGCAGGTTATCGTAAAACTGAAGCGCGCGGTTTTCCTTTCGGATTTTGTTTAGCCGCGCGATCCAATCCTTAATGTTTCCGGGCGCATTCCAATCGCGCTCCTTGAATTGGTATTTTTCGGAATCGAGATACTCTTCACGGCCTGGCAAAGCCTCGTTCTCGCACAGTTCATATCCGCTATAGATGCCGTAAACGGTTGAGAGCGTCGCGGCGAGAAGCACACGAATCATGAACGCCGGCCGGCCGCCGTCCTGAAGCACAAATGGCAGGATATCCGGCGTGTTCGGCCAAAGATTAGGGCGAAAATATTCGCTCATCTCGGTTTGCGTCAGTTCCGTAAAATATTCGATGAGCTCGCCCTTCGAATTTCGCCATGTGAAGTAGGTATAGCTCTGACTGAAGCCAGCTTTGGCCAGCGCTTTCATCATTTTCGGCCGGGTGAATGCTTCAGCGAGAAAGACCGCGTCGGGATATTTGGCGCGGACACCTTTGATCACATATTCCCAGAAGGCGACCGGTTTGGTGTGGGGATTATCCACGCGGAAAATGCGCACCCCGCGCTCGGCCCAAAACATGACAATGCTCTTCATCTCTGCCCATAGCGCACGCCAGTTCTCACACCGGAAGTTCAGCGGATAAATGTCTTCGTACTTTTTCGGCGGATTCTCGGCGTACTTGATGGTGCCGTCCGGACGCTTGTAGAACCAATCTGGATGCTCTTTAACGTAAGGATGATCGGGGGAGCAGTTGATCGCGAAGTCCAGCGCGATTTCCATTCCGCGTTTTCGCACCTGTTTTTGAAGCCAATCGAAATCTGCCAGCGTTCCGAGTGAAGGCTCGACCGCTTTGTGTCCACCCGCCTCGCTACCAATTGCCCACGGTACGCCCGGGTCGCCAGGTGCATAGGTAACCGAATTATTGCGACCCTTGCGATTGGTGTGACCAATAGGATGAATCGGTGGGAAATAAATGACGTCGAAGCCCATTGCCTTTGCGTCATCGACCCGTGGCAAACAATCGCGGAAAGTCGAGCTGCGATCGCCGCGGCCCAGTGCTGAGCGCGGGAAAAATTCATACCATGCGCCGATCAACGCCGCTGGACGATCCACAACAACGCGCGGAACCGGAGTATATCGTGTCGCGTTGGAGCGGTCCGGATAAGTCGCCATCAACACCTCGATCTCGCCGGATTGCGCTATCGCGTTAATTTCTGAGTTGGCACCTGTGGAGATTTGTTCTGCGAATTCCAGCAACCGCGCAGCATCCGCGAGATTCTGCGCGCGCCGGGCGGCGGCCCGGACCAAAGCGACGCCTTCCATTGCTTCGCTGCGCAGCGCAGAAATGCCGCCCTCAAATTTCGCGGCGAACTCGCGCTGCCAACTGCGAAAAGTGTCCGTCCACGCCTCGACCGTGTATTCGTGAATGGCGTTATCGTAAAGAGTGCAAGCGCCACGCCAGCGATCATTATCGACGAAAATCATAGGCGTTTCACGCCACGCCCGCTTGCCGAGAACGCGCCATTTCAGCACGGCCGCGACAACATCGTGTCCATCCCTAAAAATGTCCGCTTCGACAACGAGATCCTCGCCAACGACACGCTTTACAGGATAGCGCCCGTCATCGATCAACGGCTGCAGGTTCTCGATGACCGCGGAAGGAAAGGCCCGAGGCATGAGCCATGAATCAACCGAGATTCCCTGGTTGTGAAAGCAAAAATCGTTACGCAGGCACTCTAGAGCACCAAATAAGCGCGCACGCGTATTACTGTCGCCGCTGTCGTTGGCCGCGGCCGCCCCGAATCTGTTAGACCGCGAAATAAAACGCGCACTCGTACAGTCCCGAGTTGCGAATCATTTGCCGGCGCACGCGGGTCCCGAGTACAGCTTCGAACATGTCCTGTTCGAACCGGCCAATAATCGGGTAACGATCCACCAAATTCATAATTGGCGAATGACATTCGGTAATCCGCGGTCCGCCCTCTTCCCCGTTGGTAAACTGCGACATGTAGCCCTCCCCATCGCGGGCGTGTGCGAGCCATTTGGCGCGCTCGGCCACTGTGTCGCCCTTCGCCTTGGCTTTGAGCCCTGCGGTCTTTTTTTCGAAAACATTGTAAAGAAGCTTCTCTGGCGCGTTTGGCCCGTAAATTTCCTGGACTGATTTCAACAGATCGAGTGTGAACTGATGGCTATCGGCCTGAAAAAGATCATGGCTGCGGCGGGTAAGCCGGTAAACCATTTCCGGGCGGCCCATCTTTTGTGGCCGGCGCCACGTATCCAGGTAGCCATCGCGGTGAAGCGTGAGGCAATGCTGCTTGATGCCCATATAGCTCATGCCCATTTTTTCCACGAGCTCGTTGACGGAGAGTCCTCTGGTGCGCTTGAGTGAGTTAATAATTTGGAGCCGCTGGGTGCGGCCAATTTCTGCGATTAAACGTTGATTCATAAAATTGACAAAACCTTGAACCGCGGACTTTACACGTGGCGATGTTTAAAACGCAAGATCAAAATTTACGCAACTACCGAAAACAAAAGAGATTACAAGGGAGGTGCTGCTACGCGCGCGTGAAGATTGCCCAAAATGTCCCGTTCGGGACCGGGGCACAGGGCTTCACGTAAACGGAAGTGGAACCACTTCCACTGGAATTGCCGTCGCTGCACCCGAATCTTCCGGCGCCAGCGCATCCAGCTTGGCGCCGGGATTGTTGAAGCCGCGTTTCACGTAACCGAGCGCGATTTCCTTTCCAATTTTCTCGCTGTGCATTGAGCTCGTGATCCAGCCGGCCTCTTTGTCCCTAGCTGGCGTAGTAATTTTCATGCCCGCCTGAAGCGGGATATCATCCAACGAAATCAAGCCGCATAATCGCTTATTCGTTTGGCCCGACATCTTAATGCGCGAGATCACTTCCTGGCCAATGTAGCAACCCTTCTCATAATCGACCGCGCGCTCTTCGAGGTTAGCCTCGATTGGAATAATCTCTTCCGTCAGTTCACGGCCCCAGCGGGGAATACCCTGTTCAATTCGCATGGCTTCCGCGGCGACAGAATCGAGCAGGCAAAATGTTGACGATAATTGTTGCGAAACATCACCATGCGCCGCTGCGTCTGCCCATAAATCCCATCCCGGCTCAGCGAAGCGACGCACGGAAACAATTCGCCGAGCGCTCAGGTTCGGCGCGGTTCGCGACAATACGTGAAAGATCGACGATTGAGCGGTGACGTCTTCAATCTGAACGTCGTCGGCGATTACGTAGCGTGCCAGCCTGGCCGGGAGCGCTTCCCGAAGTTCGGAATCGGCATCGACCCAAAAACCATCCGGCCCGGCGGAAACGAAAATATGGGCGTTTATTTTGCCTTTCGCGTTGAGCACGCACGCCTCGATTGCCGCCGTTTCGCTGGCCTTGCGCGCGTCATTCGTAATCTGTCCATTCAGAAAACGAAGACGGTCATTCCCCGTGATGCGAAGCTTTGTGCGTTTGGAAAAATCGAGAAAGGCGCCCCGGGTCGGAATTGACGTCATCATTTTTCCGTGGCCGAGACAGGGCGTCGTAAGAGTTGCCGCCCACGGCGCCACAGCTGCCTGAGAAAACCGCGACGCAATTGTGTCTCTCCTTTGACCTCTTCGCTGCCTGGCGTTCCGGTAGGGCGAGACTCAGTTTGCCCTGAGCTTCCCGAATGGGTGCCGACGAATGATTCTACCGCTCCCGCAATTGCGTCAGCACTAACCTGCTCCTTGTGCTCTACCATTTGAGGCTCTTCGGGAGGAGGCGATTCAGTTTCGGGCAAATATTTCCGGGCGACCGCAGAATAATCGTCGTCGCCATGACCCCACTGCGTCTGCTCGAGCAGCCGGTCACGGGCAGCAGCGGTTACTCCCAGATCGAGATAGTGCGACAACCCAAGCTGATTGGCGATCTGCATATCCTTGAGCATGTGCTTTATGGAAAAGTGCGGCTCGAAATCGCGCTTGATCATTTTCGGAATTTTCATTGCCAACGTCGCAGAATAACTCGCGTTGCCGTGCATCGCTTCGACGAAGCTTTTCAGCGGCAAACCTAAAGCCTGGATCAATGCTAAAGCTTCCGCTGTTGCCTGGACAGTTGCCGCCGTAACCATGTTGGTTGCGATTTTGATCGCCGTGGCCTGGCCAATCTCGCCGATCTCAATGATCTCTTTGGTGGTGGCTTCAAGAATAGGGCGCGCTTCCCGCAGTGCTTGCTCGTTCCCCGCAACATAATAAACCAATTCGCCTTTTTCCGCCGCAAGTTTGCTGCCGGTAAATGGCGCCTCGACAAAGCGCGCGCCGCGATGTTCGACAATATCAGCCGCGGCCCGCATGGAGTCCGGAGCGACCGTGGAATGCGCAATGACGAGGTGCCTTGCCGTGAGCTTTTCACCCATCTGCTGCACTGTGTGTAGTAAAGCCTCGTCGTCGGAAACGAAGATCTGGATGTAGTCACAGATCTCGGCCAGCTCCGCCGGCGAACCGACAAAATTTGGAACAGGTCGCGGCGTTCGGTTCCAAACGAAAACCTGAAAACCTTTCTTGCGCAGGTTCGCGCTTATCCCGCGACCGATGATCCCCAGGCCGATTACTCCAATGCGTTTGTGCCTTAGTTGGGTCATGGCCGTTGCGGTATTCCCGCCGTGGCGGGCATTTGTGCGTCGTCAAACTGTGGGCAAAACCATTCGCAGGCAACGCAGAAGTTCAGAAACATTTGCTCTCCAACCGAGCTTTTCGCCGGTCAGGAAATCGCAATACGAAAAGACGCTTCAACGACTTAACGATTCACTCTGGCGCAGCCATTCAGCCCGCCCCGATAAGTCGGCCACCAGGCTTTCCACGGCCAGTCGGCGTTTGGCATTCTCGATCATTAAGCGGATCTCAGCTCGCGCTTCTTCAAAGCTCATCTGCCGCGCAGGCTTCGCATCAGTCAATTGAATGATGTGAAAACCGAGGCGTGTGCGAATTGGCTGGCTAATTTCCCCGACGCGCATTTTGGCCACCGCTGCAGAGAAATCTGACGGCATCCGAGCCTGGGAGAAGAATCCCAGATCGCCGCTGCGATTCTTTGTGGCTTCATCTTCCGATTCAACTGCCGCGAGTTCGGCCAATGTTTCGCCCTGCTTAATCCGCTCAGCGAACGATTTGATCGCTTGTTGCTTGGTCTCGGCGTCCTCCGGTGGCATGACAGGCGGCGCAGCCACAAAAAGATGGCTGGCCCGAAATCGCATCGGTTGCATAAAACTGTCCCGATGCGCGTCGTAAACCTTCCGGCATTCGTCCTCTGTTGCGTTGATTTGCGAACTAATCCGCTGAGCAATCCATTGCTGCGCGCGCAGATCGTCCGCGATGCTCCGGCGGAGCGAGCCGATGGAAAGACCGCTCGAAGCAAAGGCGATTCTCTGGGTTTTTTCATTTGGAAATTGCCAGCACAGGGAGTTCAGTTTGCCGTCGATCCTGGCTTTAGCGACGTTTTCATGCGCTGCCAGGGATCGCGCTGTCGAATCCGCAATCATGCGCGTCAGGATCCGCCGCTTCTCTGCTTCGCCCTCATCATGCTCTTTCTCACCGACACCAGCCGCATAGCGCAACTCCGCCAGGGCCCGCCATAAATCGGCTCCATAAATCCCCTCGCCCTGCGCGATTGCCAGCAAATGTCCGCGCCCATACAAAATCCCTAAGGCATCGCGAAAATGCGGTGAATGAAGGATCAATTCAGCGCCGGCAACGCCCGCAACGCAAGCGCCCGCAAGCAACAATGAAATTAGAAATTTGCGTCTCACTTTCCCTTCGTAGCATCGGCATCTCTGCCGATATAGTCCCTATTTTAGCGCAAATTCAGACAGATAATACGCGGCGACTGAGCCGACGATCTGAAGACTTTGCGCGCTCAGCTTGTCGATGGTGTCATCGGCCGTGTGCCACCAGGCGAAATCAAAATCAATCACATCGATCGTCGAAATTCCGATTGCGTTCAACGGCGTGTGGTCGTCGGTTAGTTCTCGGCCCAGGTAGGTGAAATAGTTTCGCAACTTCAGCGCCTCGGCCGATGCAAAAATATCGCGGGCCATTTCAGCAGGCGAATCTGGTGGTAAAGTGATTGTCAGAGAACGATCGCCCACCATATCGAATAAGGTCCCACCGCGAAATTGTTTGGCGCCGCTCTCTCCAAGCTGTCTTGCAAAATAACGGCTTCCGTAGAGACCGTCGTTCTCGGAAAAGTGTTCGTAAGCTTCTTCGCCGTCAAAGAACACCAGCTCAATCTTTGCGGCCAGATTTGGATGCTGCCCAAGCACCCGACTCATTTCCAACAGCAAACCCGTGCTCGACCCGCCGTCGTTTGCTCCGACAAATCGGAAGCTGTCGAAAGTTTTCGTATCGTAGTGGGAGCCCAATAAAAACGATGGCCTAGTGCTTCCTTTGGCAGGAAATCGCGCAATGAGATTCACGAAACGGACTTTCCCGCGCGGCGTATCATCCGTGAATGCTTGTCGCGTTACCTGCCAGCCTGCCAGCCGGAGCTCGCTCTCGATGTACTCCCGCGATTTTTCGATCGCCTGAGATCCGGGAGGACGCGGACCGAGATCAACCAGCCGCTGCACATTAGCCAAAGCCTTCTCGCCGGAAAACTCTTCCCATATCCTTGCCTGTGACGCACGCGATTCCGAGCCAACCATTGAGACCAGCAAGAGAGCAAGGAGTAATGGATTCATTCGGGGTAACACTCCAACACTCCATTACTCCGGTGGCTCGGCTCAGCCCTCGCTCGGCGTCAGTCCGAGAGCAGTAACGATCCGCTGGAGATCGTCGGTGCCATAGTATTCGATCTCGATCCGCCCGCGTTTCTCCCCGTGGTGAACAGTTACGTGCGTCGCGAGACGCTCTTGCAACCGATTCTGCAAATCCTCGATCGCCGCGGAGCTA
>JBIOVE010000086.1:0-2402 GCA_044867565.1 Candidatus Udaeobacter sp.
TCCGTTGCCGGCCCGAAAAATCAGGTCGATGTAATCCCGGCCGCGCCCGGCCTTCGCGAGCCAATGCGGAAATGTCTTTTCGGTTTTGTATCCGGCGTGGGCGAGCGCATCGATGGCCGCATCGACATGGCGCGGCCGCAGGTATAGATCGAAATCTTTCGTTCGACGCGAAACACCTGCATAGACCTCAACCACGTACGCGCCAGCGATTAAAAATGGAATGTTCGCCTCCTGCAGAATCTCCATTGATCTACGATAAACGTCATCGCGTTTGCTATTCGGTTTGGCGCCTGCTGTTTTAGCGGTCATTTACCAACATAACGCAAGCGAACTCGGCAGCACGTGCATGGCCATAGCCGTAGAGCCTTGCACACCCTGTAAAAGCGTCCATCGGGGCTGGTCATTTCGTTTCTTTAAGAGGATGGCTAAGCGAGCGTTACGAATCGCCGCAACCGCGGATCTTCATTACGGCAAACACTCGCGCGGGAGGTTGCATGAAGCCTTCGCCGAGATATCGCGCGCCGCTGATCTGCTGTTGCTTTGCGGCGACCTTACCGATTATGGACTCCCTGAAGAAGCCGAGGAACTCGTCGCCGACATTCGCGCTACAGTGAGAATTCCGATGCTCGCGGTTCTCGGCAACCACGATTTCGAATCAGGCCAGTCAGAGGCTCTTTGCAAAGTTCTTGATGACGCAGGCGTGAATGTGCTCAACGGAGAAGCCATCGAAATCGCAGGGGTCGGATTTGCGGGTATCTCCGGTTTTGGGGGCGGTTTTGGACGGCGAATGCTGAATGCATGGGGCGAACCGCTTATTAAGCAATTCGTGCAAGAATCGATTTCTCATGCCGTTCGTCTGGAGCAGGCACTCACGAAACTGCAAACCGAACGGCGGGTCGTGGTGCTGCACTACTCTCCGATCCGCGCCACGCTAGAAGGTGAAGATCCGGAAATCTTTGCTTTTCTTGGTTCCAGCCGACTGGAAGAGCCAATCAACCGATTTCGCGTCAGCGCTGTCTTTCACGGCCACGCTCACAACGGCATTCTCGATGGTGCAACTTCGACGGGAATTGCCGTTTACAACGTCTCAGCGCCGGCATTGCAAAAGGCTGGGAAACCTTACCGGATCGTCGAACTGTAAAAATTCAGGGCGTCTGTGTCAGACGCCAATGAACAGGCGCTCGCTACGCGCCCAAGGATTTCGCGGCGATGGCACTCCAAGCTTCCACATCAACGCGGTTGCGCGTGGCTGCGGCGCATCGGACCGCCTTGAGCGAATCAAAAATCACTTCCGAAAACGGCAGTTTGATTGAGTACGCCAATTCCCGCAGTGCCGGAATCGGCATTTTCTTGTAGAGCAGGCTTAAGTGCGGTTCGAGTTGGTAATCGGCTGAATCTTGCGCAGCATCGCGAAGAACTTCGTTTAGTCGCTGCAATTTTGCATTTAGCGCAAGCTGCACGAAAAGGGTTTTGGTAAACTCGCTCGAATAACGCACGTCAAGGAGTTTCAATTTAATTGGTTCGCAACGAATTGCGGCTTGCGAAACTATTTTGTCGGCCGCGGCTTCCGCGCGATCTGATCCAACATGGATCGTCACATGCGGTTCGAAAACAGGCGCATTATAGCGCCGCGCTAGATCGGCAATCACGTTCTCAAAGAACCAGCGCGCCGGCTGAGCCGGAGTGAGCCAATAGGCGATCGCAATGCGCTTCCCTGGAAGTTTACGGCTCATTCAATTCGGTCCTGACAAGAAGAGTGGCGGGCTGCCTCAGCACAATCCATAATCGGCTTTGATAGCTCGCTTCAACGCTTCAACGATTCACGACCCGATATTTTAATTGAAAGGGCGAATCCTGCGCTAACTTTCCTCTGGTGCCCGCCAACGTTCTCGGAAGCGAACTCAAATGTTGTTGCCGCGATCCAGTGACCGGATTCTATCGCGACGGATTCTGTCGCACTGGGCCGGAAGATGTCGGGTTGCACACGGTTTGCGTGAAAGTCACACGCGAGTTTCTCGATTTCTCGGTGCTCGATGGAAACGATCTGGTCACACCGCGACCCGAATGTGGGTTCCCCGGACTGAAGCCGGGCGACAAATGGTGCGTCTGCGTCACGCGCTGGAAAGCTGCGCTTGATCACAATCGCGCGGCCCCAGTCGATCTCGAGGCAACGCACTCCTCCGCGCTCGAATTCGTCACGCTGGAGGAGCTAAAAGCACACGCGCTGAAATAGCTAATTTTGTAGCGGCTGGCTGCGACTGCCGCACTCTTTTGTTCAGCGCATCCCGGATCCAAAGTGCGAGGGTATAGACTGCCGCTACAATCTCACTTGTTTATCGCATCTGTGTTTCATCCGTAATTGTCTGTGGCTAAATCAATTTTCTTTATCTGGAAAATTGACG
>JBIOVE010000087.1:0-3487 GCA_044867565.1 Candidatus Udaeobacter sp.
TCACGCGTGCCTCGTAGCGCTCCGGTTTTTCCAGGAACAGGCGCGCCAGCGCAAAAATGGAATATGCGACGGAGCCCGACTTAATCTGGGCCACCACACTTTCGAAGGCCGGCAAGTAGGGCAGGAAACGGATCGTGATTTCCAGCGGCGTTCGCGTGACCGCAACATGCCGATCTTGCCGGGCTGAGGCGGGATGATCCTCCCTGCGACCCCTTCGTCGCCGCGACGCGCCGTCCGCTCGCGAAGCTTTTTCGGAGTCACGCCCTACGTTTTCGCGTTGGCGCCGATCCGCTTTCTTGGTGTTGAAGGCCTTGCTCGCAAAGGCTTTCGAAGTCGAACGTCGGACGTTGGACGTTGGGGGTTTCCCCTTGCCATCTCGTCGCCTGCGCGGCCCCTTTCCCTCCTCTTCGCCCGTGTAGTGTTCGTAGTTCCTCGCCTCCGCGGGTCCTTTCACCCACGCAGGCAGCAACTTTAGGTCGAGCAAATCGCTCGGTGCGACGGCAGAAGAGGACATCGTTTGCATGTACTCGATCGACAAAGGAAGTAAACCCGAAGGTGCTGCAGTTGTAGCGGCTGAATGACACGGAACTACCCTTGGCAGATACGCCGCAAGAATCTTGAAATTGATTGACAACCTCTCTAATTCATTTACTTGCCATTCTGTGCCCGGATAGCTTTAAGGTTTTCCACGCGCAACCAACACAAACCGAACAAATTTTATGGCGGAAAAATCAATCGAAGAGAAGGTTAAGGACATCATCGTCGAGCAACTCGGCGTCAACCCGGAACAGGTCACGCCGCAGGCATCTTTCATCGAGGATTTGGGCGCGGACTCGCTGGATATCGTGGAGCTGGTTATGGCATTTGAAGAGGAATTTTCCGTTGAAGTGCCGGATGAAGACGCCGAAAAACTGCAAACGGTCGGCGACGTCATTAAGTACATCGAAGATAAATCGTCCAAGCAGTAGAACTAGCCCCGAAAGCTTTCGGGACCGCGGCAAGGTTTTCGAAGTACGAAAACACGGCTTTTGGCCGTGTTTTTTGCTTATGTGTTGCGAACCATTGCAACAGGCTGAGACTAACTTCCAATGACTTTTTCGCTTTTTGAAAAGCCCCTGTTTCAAGTAGGAGGCCATTACGTCACATTTCTCGGACTGATCGCGTTCGTTGGCCTTTTCGCGGCCGGGCTCATTATCGCCCGGATATTGCAGAGCCAGTTCGTCCGTCGCTTTTTCAGCCGTTTCAAGATCGACACCAATTTCGTCGCGATCGTCACGACGATCTTAAGTCTGGCCGCGCTCGTCTTTTTCACGGTCAGCGCAATCAATGCAGCCGGAATCCCGCTGGCTTGGAACGCGCCTCTGCCAGCTGTCTCGCTAAGTCTTGTTCAGATTTTTCTCCTCATCGCGCTCCTGATCGCAGTTTTTTGGATCTCCTCGAGGACGAAACGCTTTCTTTTTAATCGACTGCTCGCTCAAAGTGGACTGGATCGCGCCCTTCAGTACGCCATTGCCCAAATCGTCGCCAACGTCGTGTTGGTGGTTGGCGTTTTGATTGTTCTGGAAAATACCGGTATTCACTTGGGCGCGCTGACGGTTTTCGCAGGCGCCGTGGGCGTGGGCGTCGGCTTCGGTCTGCAAAACATCGCGAGTAATTTCATCAGCGGCCTGGTGATTCTCGCAGAAAGACCGATCACTATTGGAGATCGCGTTGAAGTAGCTGGGATTACCGGTCAAGTGCAGCAAATTCGCGCGCGCAGCACAGTCATTCGCACGAATGACAACATCATGATGATCGTGCCGAATACGAAATTCATCGATTCGCCGGTGACCAACTGGACTTACGGAGACCCGCGCGTGCGCTTTCGTATTCCAGTCGGAGTCGCCTATGGCAGCGATATCGCCGAGGTGCGCGAGGCGCTGCTCGCTGCCGGACGTGAGAATGCCAACACTTTAAAGGAACCCGCCCCGAGCGTCTTTCTCGAGAAATTCGGCGACAACTCAATTGATTTCCAGCTCGTGGTCTGGAGCAGCGAGATGAGCGCCCGGCCGAGCCGCTATCGGAGTGATCTCAACTTCGCCATCGAACAGAAATTTCGCGAAGCCGGGATCGAGATCGCGTTTCCTCAACGCGATCTCCACATTCGCGATGGCGTGCTCAAAGTGGAAAATATCGAAGCGAGGGAATCGACGAAGCGGTAGTTGTTAGAGAGACTCAGTAACCTGCACTGAAGTCCTGACCATGTCGCATTCTTATGACGGCATCATTATCGGCGCGGGACACAATGGTCTGACGTGTGCCTGTTATCTCGCCAGGGCAGGGCTAAAGATCCTTGTCCTTGAACAGTATCACACAGTTGGCGGGATGACGGTGACCGAAGAGGAAACCCTGCCTGGCTTTTGGTCGGATATTCATGCCAGTGGCTATCAACTGGCAAACCTTTCACCGGTGCCACACGAATTGGGCTTGCTCGACCAGTATGAACTCATCGAGCCCGAAATTCCCTTCTCCCACGCCTTTCCTGATGGCGACATCATCAGCGTAAATCGCGACATTGAAAAAACTGTCGCGCACATAGCTCGCTACTCCGTCAGAGACGCCGCAACGTGGCGCGCCTTGATGAAGCGCTTCCTCGCGCAAAAGGACGCCATCACTGCGAGCATGTTTTCGCCCCCTGCTTCATTCCCAGCGGCAGCGGCGGGTTTCGCCGCATCCTCTACGAGCATGGAAGCTTACCGATTCAGCATGCAAAGCGTCCGATCATGGGCCAACCAGGCTCTCGAAGCAGAAGCCACCAAAACCTTGTTCGGCTCCTTCGCCACGTTCCTCGGCGCGTCGCCCGACGATGCCGGTGGCGCTGAGCTTGGTTGGCTCTTTGCTTCGGTTCTGCAGAACGTGGGCAACAATCTCGTCAAAGGCGGAATGAACCGCGTCACGCTCGCTCTCGCTGAACATCTGCGAGCGCACGGCGGCGAAATCCGCACGAACGTTCGCGTTGAGAAAATTCTGGGCGATGCGGAACGCGCCACTGCTGTACGCATCGCGAGCGGCGAAGAAATACCAGCGGATCAGTTGGTCGTCTCGAACGTGGACCCAGGTCATCTGGTGCTCGACCTGCTCGGGGCCGAAATGGTGGGACAAGAAATCGTCGAGAAGATGAAGCAATACGAGTGGGGCGATTCCGTTTTTGTCATGTTTGTGGCACTTGACAGCCAAATTAATTACAAAGCCGGACCCGCTGCGCGCCAATCCGCGCATGTGCATCTGACCGAGCCGTCGCTCGACTTCTTCGCACGGATCTATCTCCAATGTCGCGGCGGCACGCTGCCTTCGGCGCCGATGATCGTCAGTTGGAATGATTCGGCCATCGACCCCACTCGCGCTCCCGTCGGCAAGGCGCTGATGAAATTCGTCGTCCTTAGTGTCCCCTATATTATCACCGCTGATGCGACTGGCAGAATTCCCGGACGCACATGGGACGAGGCGC
>JBIOVE010000088.1:0-10430 GCA_044867565.1 Candidatus Udaeobacter sp.
CGACCGCAATCGCTTTCCATCCGATTTGGTATGGGTCGCTCGATTCGATGATGTCGGGACGTTCGCGTTCCAGTATCTCTGCGATCGCGCGAAGATTTAGGAGCGCCCGATAACGCGATGTGCGCGACAGCAACGGAGAGTGAATTGAATAAACGCGCGACCTCGCATCCGTGGTCACGTCCGTTTTTGATCCGGGAACAATGAGAACGTGCTCATCGTTGGGCGAGTGCTTGTCGATGTACGCAATCTTCTCATGCACATAACGCTTCACGCCGCCGCTCAGCGGCGAGTAGAACTGGGTGAGGTCGCAGAGCTTCACGAGATTTTCGAATTTCGATTTGCAATTTGCGATTTCGTGGCGGTTTTCTTCGATGACGCCATCATTGCAACGATTTCGCCCGCCTCGGTTAACAGATGTTTAACCTTCGCGGCCCTGAGCAAGTCCGTCTCAATTATTAACTCGAGCCAAAAGGCGCTTTCGTCCGCTTCTTCTTCGACCACGCCAAGCTTTGCAATGAATTCGGGTTTCGAGCGCGCTCGGCAAGCAGCGCGATAATTCGCTGCTACAGATGTGCTACACCTTATCAGTTGCGCGGCCACTGCCTTTCCCTGAATCGTTCGCGGCAGAGCACCAGCAAGTTTGAAAACACGCAGTGCGAACCGCTTTGTTCGATCGAGGAGCTCGCGTTCAGTCATCGGCCAATTGCAATTCGCAACTCGCAAATTGCAAATCAAGACTCCAGCTCGCTTAGGTATTTCTCCGCTTCCATGGCTGCGATGCAGCCCGATCCCGCCGCCGTGACTGCTTGTTTGTAAACGCGATCTGCCACGTCGCCCGCGATGAAGACGCCGGGATGCTTGCTCTCGGCCAGATTTTTGGCGATCAAATAACCGTCCGGATCGGTCTCGAGTTTGCCGGCGTACGCTTTTGTGTTCGGATCGTGCCCGATGGCAACAAACACGCACGCGACCAGCAACTCGCGCTCTTCATTTGTTCTCACGTTGCGCAAACGCACCGCGCGCATCTCACCTTTTTCATCGGGGATATATTTCGTAACAACCGTGTCCCAGATCGGCTCGATCTTTTTGTTCGCGAACACGCGGTCGGCCATGATTTTCGAGGCGCGCAGTTTGTCTCGCCGATGAATCAAATAAACTTTTGAGGCGAAGCGGGTAAGAAAAAGCGATTCTTCCGCCGCGGAATCGCCGCCACCGACAACGCACACGGGAACGTTCTTGTAGAATGCGCCGTCGCATGTCGCGCATGAGGTCAATCCGTGACCGATCAGTTTTTCTTCATTTTCGAGCCCAAGATAGCGCGCCGAAGCGCCGCTAGCGATGATCAGCGCCTGTGTCTCCAGCCATTCGTCGTCGGCCTTGATCCGGATATGCTTGTTGTTCGCGTCGAAATCGGTCGCTTCGGCGTAAGAGAAATGGGCGCCGAATCTCTCAGCCTGTTTATGCATGTTCATGATTAACTGTGGGCCATCAATCCCGTCGGGAAATCCGGGGTAATTTTCCACTAAAGTCGTGGTAGAAAGCTGCCCGCCCGGCTGACGGCCTTCCAGCACAAGCGGACTCAGATTTGCCCGCGCAGCGTAGATCGCCGCTGTTAGCCCGGCGCAGCCGCTTCCAATAATGATCACTTTCTCCATGAATAAACTTAGCATGCGGCGCAAGCGCGCAAAGCGGGGCTACCCCTGGACATCACAAGGTGAAATTAATCGGCGAAACGCTTCCAGGCTCGCACGCGCGCGGAAAACGCCTGCTCTTCGAATTCTCGGGCGACAATTGGCTCGGAATTCATCTCGGCATGATGGGAAAATTCGAAATGAATCCGCCGATTTTCGTCCGAACAAACATGACCATCTCGTTCTCTATCAATCCGAACGGGTGCTTCACGACAATTCGGTCGCGTTCGGTTCCATGACGGTCAAAAAGAACCGGAAGCGCTTGTTGTCGAATGGATCGAAAGGGTTCCCGAAAAAATAATAAATTGCGCCAACCAGTATGGCGGTGATTGCGAGCAACGCGACTTGCCTATTGGCTCGCCGAGACATACTAGGCCGTGATGTGGACGACGATTTTGTGAAAACCGGTCGCGCCGGAGAATGGGCTGCGATCGGGTTCCCATTCCTGAACACCGCCTTCGCCATCGGTTGCGCGAACGACAACGGTGTAATCCCCGGGCGCATCGGGCTTCCATCCGTCGCGCACTTTCCAGAGCGACCACGCGAGATCGCCGCCGCTGTAATAAATATCCGTGTCGTTCCAAGTTTTGCCGTCATCGAAACTAAGCTCGACGCGCGAGATGCCGCGATCGCCACCGTAAGCGATGCCTTTCACTTCGGTCGCGCCGTTCAACTGGCTCATTGAGAACCATGACTCGTGATCGGGGACATCGATGCGCGAACGCGTCGGCGCGATGAAGTCTGGGCCCCAGCCTTGCGCTTCGTAAAACCCTTTTGCGTTCGCGTCCGTCACTTCGATGCGGGTGAGCCATTTCACATGTTTTTCGCCGAAGTAGCCCGGAACGATGACGCGCAATGGATAACCATGCCGATCCGGCAGCGGGGCACCGTTCATTTCATAAGCAAGCAGCGTCGTGGGCTCCATCGCTTTTTCCAACGGGATGGTGTCGGTGTAATTATCGACGCTGTGCAAACGGACGCGCGCGGCATCAGAAATGACGCCGGCTTGGTCAAGTAGATCGCGCAGCGGAAAACCTTTCCAAACAGCATTGCTGATCAGGCCCGCGTCCAATCCATTGCTGATGCACATTAATGTCGTCTGCTGCTCGATTGCTGAGAATCCCTTCAGATCTTGAAATCGCCACGTCGCCGGATTCCGTACCAGACCATTCACTTCGAGATGCCAGAGACGGACATCCACTCGCGGGTCGATCACGTTCTTGGTCACGCAATAAAACAGATCGTTGGGCGTGATTGGCTCAACGATGCGGCCTTTATGTTGCAGACCGTCGTAGCTGAAAGTTGCGGCGCGATAAAGTTTGCGCGCCAGCGCAATGCCGCCGCCAGCCGCCGCGACTCCAATTGCGCTCAGCACAAATGCGCGTCGCCCGATCGCCGGAGTGAATTCTCGATCTTCGCTCTCAATTTTTGGTCGCGTGAGAAATTGAAAACCTACAACGAGCGTTCGCTCGAAAACAAAAACGCAGAGCGCGAAACCAACGAGCGTAACCAGGCGCGCCGCAGCAATGGGGAATCCAACGTAGCTTGTTCCAAGAACAGGCCAAAGGGCGATCGCCGCCGCAATTAGCGGCAAAATGACAAAGACGGCGATCGTCGCAATCGTCACGCGTCGGGCGGGATTCCGCCGCATGAAAAAGCCAAAGATCGCTCCACCAATTGCCCCAACGAGAAGCTGGCCGGCGATTGTCGATCCAACGCCAAGTTGTTTCAGATGATTGTAGCCACCGACCTTTCCCATGAGCGAAAGAAATGGTCCCGGCGGAATGAAAACCGAAAGCCGATCACCGATGATCACGAGTGGTGTCGCGACGCCAAAGCAGGCGAGCAACAACATTATGACGGTCATGGCAATTGCTGCGACGACGCCGGCCAGCAAACCGGTGGCGATTGCTTTCGTTCGACTCATGGCTCGTTGATCTTACAAACCACGACCGAGATAGGAATCAAATTGCGCAGGTGGATCGAGCAGTCCCGTGCTTGATGTTAAAGAAATGCGCCTTCGGCGCCAAATTAGCATCGCCCGATGGAACGGTCGATCCACCTCCTCAAGTCTTTCGCTCGAAGGCAATGCGCAGCAGCGTCGTGATGATGCGCGCGCCGGCGATAAATGTCCCGCGCAACGTGCCGGAAACTTTGGATTCACCACCGGCGCGACGACGATGGTTTACAGGAATTTCCAGAATGCGCAGTCCGGCGCGCGCGGCTTTCATCTGCATTTCGATGTTCCAGCCGTACGTTTCTTCCTTCATCGACAATCGCTCAAGCGCGCTGTACCGGATTGCGCGAAACGGACACATGTCGGTATACCGGACGCCGTAGAGCAGCCGCAGGATCGAGCCGGCAATCCGTCCAGAAAAAATCTGCTGGAAATTCATGCTGCCCGGTTCGCGCTGCCCGCGCGTGCGCGAGCCGATCACGAAATCATGCATTCCGGCCGCAATTGGATCGACAAGTCGATTCATGAACTCGGGGCAATCGCTGCCATCGCCGTCGAGAAAGACGATGATGTCGCATTTCGGGGAGACCGCACGCACTCCGGCCATGCATGCCCGACCATATCCTGGCGTCGGCTCGCTCACCACTCGCGCGCCTGCGTCTCTCGCGCGCTGCGCCGTTCGGTCGGTGCTGCCGTTGTCGACCACGACGACCTCGGCGGCAATCCCTGTTGCCACGACTTCGCCAACGACATCGCGGATCGGTTCTTCTTCGTTGAGCGCCGGAATGATGACTGAGACACTGCTCATCGCAAAACGATCCAAGCGCTCGTGAAATAAATGATGAGCGCAAAAATATCTGCGAGCGCGAGCGTGACCGGGCCAGCAGCAATTTTCGGGTCCAGTTTTAACCGGTGCAGCAACGACGGCACGCTCAGGCCGATCACACACGCGCTAATTAGCGAAAGCGCGATGCTTCCGCCGATCACACAAGCGCCGCGCGCGTCCGCGCGCCAGACCCAAACGATGGCGCCCACCAGCGTGCCGCAGGCAAGCCCGAGCAGAATCGCTGTTGCGATTTCTCGCTGGAACGCTGTTTTAAACCAGTGCCAGGTGACACGCACGGAGCGAAGCGCCTGGGTCGTCACGCTCATCGATTGTGCGCTCACACTTTCATTCAACCCGAGCACCATGATGAGAAAAAACGCGATTACCAGACTGTGCGCGAGTGTAGCTTCAAAGATGCCGGCAAGCAGCGCGCAGACAGTGCCTCCGGTTACGGTCACGAGCAGCCACGGAAAGCGGTAACGGAAAACGCGCCATGGCGAGGCACCGCGGACCTGCGCGAGATGAAAGCCAAGCGCCTCGAAAAAGTCATCGCGCACGCCGAGGCGTTCCGTTTCGTCGCTCTCGAGAACGCTCTCCATGAAAACATCCGTGTCCACAATTCCAATCACGCGACGTTCCGCATCGACCACCGGAAATGCGAGAAACTTGTAGAGCACGAAAAATTCGCACGCTTCCAGCACGGTCGCTTCCGCTGGCAAAGCGATCACGCGCGGCACCATGATGTCGCGCAACGGGGTCGCCAACTCGGCCGTGAGCAAACGGCGAGTGGGCACAACGCCAACCAGCCGTTTGCGCTCATCGATCGCGTAAAAATAAATGACGCGTTCACCGATGCCTTCGCGTCGAATCGTTTCGAGCGCTTTCTCCACACTGGCGCCCGCTTCGAGCAGCGGGAAATCTTTGCGCGCGTAATCCAGCGCCGGAGCGTTAAAATCAATCGCGCCGGAGATTTTCATCGCCCTGCGGCTTGCACTTTGTGCACGATGCCTTTGTCGCGCAGAATCGCAGCCGCTTCGCTGAAATAATCGCGCACATCGCTTTGCGTGCGGACCCAAGCGAGATAGCGGGCGATCCCCGTGGCGAGATCGACATTTGGCTCATAGCCGGCACCGCGAATGCGCGTTGTGTCGCTCGTGAGATGGCGCATCTCGCCCGGGCGAAATTCGCCATTCACTTCTGGCGCGATATTCACCTTCAGGGCGTCGGAAATGTGCCGGGCGATTTCGCGAATGCTCGTGCCTTTGCCGCTGCCAACATTGACTGGCAGCCCGTCGAGCTTGTCCGTTTCAGAGGCCAGCAGGTTCGCTCGGGCTATGTCTTCAACGAAAGAAAAGTCGCGTGTTTGCTCACCGTCTTCATAAAGCACCGGCCGCAAATCATTCAGTAAACGCGTGCAGAAAATCGCAATGACGCCCGTGTATGGATTAAAGATCGATTGGCGCGGCCCGTACGTGCACGAGTAACGGAGCGCTACCGTGGGGATACCAATCTGTTTGCCCCAAAGCAGCACCAGTTTTTCCTGATCGACTTTCGTCAGACCGTAAACCGTCTCGCCGCCGACCGGGGCGCTTTCCGGTGTCGCAAGGCTTTTTGTGACCGCGCCGCAGATCGGACAATGCACCTGCCAATCGCCTTTGCGCAGTTGTTCAACCGGTCGCACAGGCGGAAAAACCAAGCCATGCTCCGGGCATTCGCCGGCGCCTTCGCTGTAAACGGCCTGTGAGCTCGCGACCACGATTTTCTTAATCGGCAGGTTTTTCTCGCGGATGACCTCGAGCATTTGGGCTGTCCCGAGCGAATTCACGTGCACATATTTGGCGATCTCTGGCATGTAACCGCCGTACGCGGCTTGGTGGAAGACGACGTCGATCTTGTCGAGCGCGGCTGTGATCGTGTCGCGATCCCGCAAATCGCCTTCTACGAACTCTGCGTTTTCGTTAATCCAGGCCGGCTTGCCGCGTTTATGTGTGTTCCGCTCCAGATTATCGAGCACGCGCACTTTCCAGCCTTCCCGCACGAGCAGATCGGTTACATGCGAGCCGATCAGGCCCGCCCCGCCGGTAACGAGCGCGCGTTTCATTTTGTTACCTGACCGTAGCATCGGCATCCCTGCCGATGAAGCCCGAACATCGGCTGGAAGCCGATGCTACGGCCAGATTCGCGAGCGGCCTTCGCGCGCGATAATCTCATTCAAAAACCTTCGCGTATTCGGCGCGAGACCATCGCGAGAGTTTTCACCGAGTAATTCACCGCACAGTCGCTGCAACGTCGCGCGATCGTCGACATCGTAGCCAGCTGGCAGCAATTTTACTTCTACACCAATCTCGGCTGCACGCTGCCTGGTCTGTTCGAAAACGTGCTCTGTGCTCCAGTCGATTTGTTCGAATAGTTCACGATGCAATTTTTTTAACCCAATCAAGTAATAGCCGCCGTCTTCGCAAGGACCGAGAACGATACGATCGCGGGGCAACTGCAAAAGGTTTACTGCTTGCGAAAAACTTTCCGCGGGAACCGTCGGACTATCGGAGTTAATGAGACAAACGGAAGCGAATCCGACTTTGAACAAATCTTCCGCCGCAAAAATTAAGCGATCGCCAAAATGATCGCCACGCTGCGGAATGAGAAAGAAGTCTTCCGGTAAAATGTTTTCGTAAGCCGCTTCGGCGCCCCGCGGGGTGTAAACGCCAACGCCGCGCGCGATTCTCCCTTTCGCCTGTAGCGACGCTCTGTGAGCGCCGGAAAAATTAATGCGACTCCGGACGCTTTCCGGATTGCTACAGCAAGCGGCTAAAATGGCAGCGCTGATGTCGCGCAAAACGTGGCTGTTAAACTCAGCGGCTTCGGCATGTGTGAGCGGTGGGACGAGGCGCGTTTTTACGTTCCCGGCTCGCGGGGCCTTGGTCATTACCGCCAACGCGCAGACGCGACCAGCGATCTCCCCCGGAGTGTTTGGATCAAGAACGCGATGGACTGTTCTCATTCAGTTCGATCGTCGGCGCTGTCCCTTTTCGCAAAGAGCATATTGATAACGTCCGTCCTGCCAGATGTTCATTCGTTTCCAAGGTTGTGTCGGGAACAGATTTTTGAACGCGCGGGCCGAAAAAACGGTCGCCTTCCACGGCTCGCAATAGCCATTCTTTAATCGTGTCATGCCTGCGAGCAGCCACATAGCGAAAAGAGGGATAGAGGCGCGAAAGCCATAGCGTGGCTCGGCGATGAAGCAGCGACCCCCTGGTTTCAGCACGCGGTGCATTTCAGCAATGACGCGTTTTTGTTCCGGCAAGACGGTGAAGAGTCGCGAAGCAATAACGATATCAAAAGTGGCGTCGGCGAAGGAAAGCTCGAGCGCGTTGATTTGTTTGAAGCAGCAATTGTTCAGCCCAAGCGCGCCAGCTCGCTCGCGAGCCCATCGCAGCTGGCTCTCGGAGCGATCAACCCCGGTAACTGAGATCTCAGGAAACCGTTCCGCCAGCTGGCGAGAGTAAAATCCCGGTCCACAACCGAGCTCGATTAGCTGTGTCCCGGGTTCGGGCCGCCCACCTGGCCAAAGCGCCGCGATAATGCGTTCGGTATCGTCCCGAAAAAGATGCTCGCGGCAGAAAGCATATACCCAGGCGACATGTTCAAAGAGGCTATCGTCGTCGTGTTTGCGGACCTGCAATACTGGAACGCTGATTGATGTCGATCTCTTTTCGGGACTGGCAGCTATTGCGTCCGGCGGCATTCTCTTAGCTCCGATGACGATTGATCCGGCGGCTGGAATAGTTTTTCACATTACGGAATGATGATTTGGAATTTAATTCCAATCTTGTCTTCTCCTCCTTCGTGCGAATAACGTTCCGCGGCCGCGTCAAACACCAGCGTAATCGCCCCACAAGCGAGCTGTTGGTAACATCGACAGCCGACGCCGATAAATCCTGGTTCCCTGAAAAGGACGAAACTTATTGAGAGTTATTCGAACTTGTTGGCTTGTTGCTGCGCCATGATTTAACAAATCGGAATGCACATCCTTAAACGCGCCGCCGCGGCGACAAGCGCGCTCGCATTCGCAACGTTATCTCCTTTGGTGAATGCCGGAGACGACACAACGCTCTGGAAAATTCAGAAAATTCTGGCTGCGAAGAAATACGTCGATCTTACGCATTCCTTTGAGCCGGGTATCCCGCGGTGGCCAGGATTTCCGGATGAAACGCGTAAGACGATTTATTGGTATGACAAACGGCCGGACACGATGGGCTCGGGTTTTTTCACCGAGCTATTCACCCATGTCGGTCAATGGGGCACCCATGTCGATCCGCCGGCGCACTTCATCAAAGGTTTGCGCACGGTCGATCAGATCGATCCCAAGGAGATGATCCTGCCGCTCGTCGTTGTCGATGTGCATGACGAGGCTGCGAAAAATCCAGACTACACGCTTTCCATTGAACGGGTGAAAAAATGGGAAAGAGATCATGGTGGGATTCCTGCCGGCGCTTTTGTCGCGATGCGCACCGATTGGTCGAAGCGTTGGCCCGATGCAGCAAAAATGGAAAACAAAGACGCGAATGGCGTCGCGCATTACCCGGGCTGGAGTTTGCCCGCCCTGAAATATCTTTACGAGGAGCGCAAGATCACCGCGTCAGGTCATGAAACTACAGATACCGATCCCGGGATCGCCACGACAAAGGACGATTACTCGCTCGAAACTTACATTTTGAGCACGAACCATTATCAGATCGAGTTGCTCACCAATCTGGATCAAATTCCCGAGTTCGGTGCAATCGTTGTCGTCAGTTTTCCAAAACCGAAAGATGGCTCGGGGTTTCCCGCGCGCGTGTTTGCGATTGTGCCGTGAGAGCTTCGCGGAGCGGCAAGCAGATTTTCTAAACCCGAACTATTTGCGCGAAAATCTGCTCGGTCAGTTGACCGAAAGTCGCGGCACGAACGAAGATAGGCTTTAGCCCATGCATATCACGGAAATCATCCGGGGGGATTCACCCACGTTTTCGTTCGAGTTTTTTCCTCCGAAAACGCCGGAGGCGGCCGAGACTCTCTACCAGACGATTCGCGATCTTGAATCGTACATGCCGCACTTTGTCAGCGTTACCTACGGGGCCGGTGGTTCAACGCGAGATTTAACCCACGACCTGGTCGAGCGCATTCAACATACAACAAAACTGGACCCGATCCCACACCTGACGTGCGTCTGCCACAACGAAGAAGAGATCGACGCGATTTTGCTCCGCTACGCCAAGTCGGGGATCGGAAATATTCTCGCGCTAGGCGGCGATCGGCCGCGCGACATTGCCTACGATCAATCGCGCGATTCGTTTCAACATGCCGTCGATCTCGTTAAGTTCATTCGCCGATTCAACGAATCCGGCGCGCATCCGGATCGCCGCGGTTTCGGGATCGGCGTGGCCGGTTTTCCGGAAGGACATCCCGCGACGCCGAATCGATTAGTCGAAATGGATCACCTCAAAGCGAAAGTCGACGCGGGCGCGGACTATATGGTGACACAACTATTTTTCGATAATCGCGATTTCTATGATTTCCGCGAACGTTGCGCGCTCGCCGGCGTTCACATCCCCATTATCGCTGGCATCATGCCCGTCACATCCATGAGTGGATTCAAACGCATCGCCGAACTCGCCGGCGGGACACGCTTCCCGGCCAAGCTTCTGCGCGCCTTACAGCGATGCGAAAACGATCCTGAAATGGTCAGACGCGTCGGCGTTCACTTCGCGTCGGAACAGTGTCACGATCTCCTGGATAACAGTGTTGCCGGTATTCACTTTTACACACTTAATCGCTCCGACGCGACGCGGATAATTTTTGACAGCCTCGGCATTCCGCGTCGGCGCGGCGCAGAGGCGCTTGCTGTTTCGTCGAGCGAGGAGGTTCGCAAGCGGCTTGCCAATTGAGACACCGCGGACGCGGAGTGCGCATTGTGGAG
>JBIOVE010000089.1:0-5819 GCA_044867565.1 Candidatus Udaeobacter sp.
TCCGATGGACGCGCGGATCGACTTTCGAAATATCATGCGCGCCGCTCGTTTCGAGCAGGACCGTGTGACCTATGTCCGCCAACATCGACATCAATGGCAGCACATTTTTCTGCAATAGCGGCTCGCCGCCGGTGATCTCAACCAATGGACAGCCAAACGCCACCACTGCCTCCACAATCTCTTGCAGCGTTTGCTTTTTCCCTTCGTAAAATGCGTACTCCGTATCGCAATAATTGCACCGCAGATTGCAAAAAGTTAACCGCACAAAAACACACGGTCGCCCCACCCAGGTGCTCTCACCCTGGATGGAGTGATAAATCTCGTTGATCGTCAGCGTCCGTTCGCGCTCGCGCATGATTGTTAAAGCGTCTTACGTGAAGAGTTGCAAAGCAAGTTTCGCTGCGAAATACAACATTACCGCCGCGGTCAGCACCTGCGTCCAGACCTGCCACATGGGCTGCGCGAAAATCCGCGCACCTAAACGGACGGCGACGCACAGCACAATCGTCCATGTCAACGCACCAAAGACCACGGCGCACGCAAGCATTAGTGAGTTCACGAATGATGGCGTGGTCATTACAGTCTGCTGACTGCCCACCACGGCGAGCCAGAATCCGATATTCCATGGACTCGACAGGACAAAGAGTAATCCCAATAAATAACCGCCTTTGGCGCGTGTCTGTTTCGCAAGTCCTGGCATGTCGAGGTTCTTCGTATGACGGGCGGTTATCCACGCGGCCCGGGAGAAAACAACCGCGAGAATGAGCAGAAGCATCAGGCTGATTGTGCCGAGCATGGTGCGCACGCCCGGCTTGTTTAGCACCGCGCCTGCGCCGGTGGCCACGGCCAATGCCCAGAGAAAATCTCCCGTGCACGCACCCAGTCCCACGCGCCACGTCTCCCAAAATCCGCCGCCTTGTTCTTGTGGAAGCAGCCCGCGTCGAATCATCTCCGCATTCACCGGTCCAGGCGGCCATGCCACCGACCAGCCGAGCACGAATCCGTTAACCAAGGTCGACATTGTTCATCTGACAAACTCTCGACAAGACGCCGTTAGAAAATAGCCCAGCGTTTTAACGCTGGGTAAACCGATTTATTTCGCGTTGAGTCCCGTCAGAGATGGCAGAGGGGCGTGTTGAATAAACGTGAGGGCAAACGCAAAACGGCGTTCTCCCGATGAGCAAATGATCACAGGCCGCACTTCGTGCCAGCTTCGGCAATGCTGGAGCGAGTCCGGAGAAGAGATGCCAGGTACTTGTCAACGGAAGGCGCTCCATGGATCCGCGCCAGATTAGCAGGCGTTTGAAGACGCGAAAAAATGGCGTAGGCAATCTTGCTTCTCGGGACTCTCTTCTCACCGTAGCCTGACGGAATATTGCTCGACCAGTAGCGGACATATTGGACGCCTAACCGTCTCTCCATTCCAAGGAAAATAACGGAATGTCCGTGTTCCCTTTTGCCCACCTGCCGAGACCAGAAAATTTTCATGAAATCGCCCGGCTTCGCCTGATCAAAGTTATCGAAGTTCTGTCCAAGGCCCAGCTCGTGAAAGAAACGGGCGGTGCCTGGTCCATTTGCGTTCCACCTGCCCCAGATGCCTTCGCCATCGCGCTGATCTCGAATGATCAGCTGTTCCAACGTAGCGTAGTCGAGACGCAGCTCGCCTCGCGCCCGTAAAGCCTCGATCGCTCTGATGAACACGAGATATGTTGCGCCCGAGCAAAAACTCGGCGATGCCGCCGACGGCAGAATGAAAAATTTGCCGGACTCAAAATGCGCCGAGGACTGCAATCGGATCTTGGCAAAACGCGAAACAGAATAACGACCGCCCCGCGGCATCTGTTTAATCTGCTCGAGAATCAGGCCGTTGTAGTCTCCGGCGAACGATGTTTGCATCGTTAGCCCGAGAATCGCGAGCAAAATTGAAGTAGTCAGTCTCTTCACGGCGGAATAGATAAACGGCAAAATGGCATCTGGCAATGGCCGCTGACTTTTCGGAACGGTATGGGCGCGTGTCCCAATGCGCAGAAGGCGTGAGGTGGATAGGGCAGTCCCTTGCTCGATGCCAAGTAATGGCCCCGAAAGCTTTCGGGGCACTTATTTAAACATCGCCCGCGGGAGCGGCCGATACACCCAAGATTCTCCGTGGCTGACAACCGCCAACGACACCGTCGGTTGGCTTTTGCTGCAGATTATGCTAGACGAAAACGGATGCTGCGTTTCACAAAAATGAGCGGCGCGGGAAACGATTTCGTCCTGATTGACAATCGCACGGGCGACATTCATCTAAATCGGAGCCAAGTCGCACATCTTTGCGACCGCCATCGCGGCATTGGCGCGGATGGAATCTTGTTGCTCGAAAAGGCATCAAACCACGCGGATTTCCGGATGCGCTACTTTAATGCGGATGGCGGAGAAGCCGAAATGTGCGGCAACGGCGCGCGTTGTTTCGCCCGTTTTGCAAATAAAGTCGCGGGGGCAAGGGGTAAAATTTCTTTTGAAACTCCGGCTGGCGTCATTTCGGCTGAGCTGATCGGGGATCTCGTGACGCTGCAAATGACCGAACCAACTGATCTGCGACTGAACGTCCCGCTTCGCGTCCTGGACGAAAATAAAACCATTCACTTCATCGACAGCGGCGTGCCGCATGTAGTGATCCCCGTTACGCAAGTTGACGACGTCGATGTGCACAAAGAAGGCGCGGCCATTCGCCGACACGAGATGTTTTCACCAAAGGGCGCAAACGTAAATTTTATTGAAAAGCGCGCAGTGAATAAGATTGCGGTCCGCACGTATGAGCGCGGCGTAGAAGACGAAACCCTTGCGTGCGGCACCGGCGTTGTCGCGAGCGCGCTTATCTTCGCGGCGACCGAAAACGCGGGGGCTCCCATTGGCGTGCTTGTCCGTGGTGGAAACGAACTTCAGGTGGGGTTTGAGAAAACGGGAATGCAATTTAAAAACGTGACCTTGACCGGCCCAGCGGATTTCGTTTTCGAAGGCGCGATCGAGATTTGAGGTCATATCTTTACGCGCCTTTTTGTCATTCCGAGCGGAGTCGAGGAACCTCTTACTGTAAGCAGAAAATAATGATCCCGTTGCAGCGGGAGACTTCGCTCGACATGACAATTGAGTGAGCCGCCTCTACAATTCCACGATGTTTCGGGGCACTTTCACTGCTGTAGTCACGCCATTTCGTAATAGTACGATCGATACTTCTGCTTTTGAGAAACTGATCGAAGCACAAATCGACGCGGGCATTACCGGAATCATCGCGGTCGGGACGACCGGCGAATCGCCGACCCTTTCGCACGAGGAACGCGAACAAGTGATCCGGCTTGCAGTCACAACCGCGAAGAAACGTTGTCAGGTGCTCGCTGGCACAGGGTCCAATGCCACACATCACGCCGTAGCCGATACAAAAATGGCTGAGAAACTGGGCACAGACGGCGCGCTCCTCGTCGCGCCATATTACAACAAACCGAGCCAGGAAGGTTTGTTCCGGCATTTCAAAACCATCGCCGATGCCACGTCTTTGCCCGTTATGCTCTACAATATTCCTGGCCGGTGCGGTGTGGACATCGCACCCGATACAGTGGCGCGTCTCGCGATGGAATGCCGAACCATTGTATCGATCAAGGAGGCGAGCGGGAGTGTCGAGCGCATAAGTGAGTTGCGCGCGCGTTTGCCTGAGTCGTTTACGATTTTGAGCGGGGACGATTCGCTGACGCTGCCGTTTATGTCGGTCGGAGCAGCCGGAGTCGTCAGTGTCGCTTCGAATTTATTTCCGGAGGAAGTTTGTGCACTCGTCCACGCTTTCGAATCAGGCGATGTGAAATCGGCAGAGAAACTGCACCGCAAATTATTTCCACTCTTTAAAGATTTGTTCATCGAGCCAAATCCGGTGCCGGTGAAGACAGCACTCGGCTGGCGCGGCGCGATGTCGGGTGAATGCCGGTTGCCGTTGTGCGAAATGACAGCAGAAAATCAAACGCGTCTGCGCAAAACGCTCGAGGCGTTCGAACGCGCACGATGAACGTAACGCTGCGTGTGCTGCTGGTCGGCGCGGCCGGCCGCATGGGAAAAACCATTGTCGACCTCGCCAAGAATGATCCAAACACCGACATCGTCGCGCAATGCGACCTCGGTGACGCGATCGAGCCTGCAATGACAAAGTGCGATGTAGCGATCGATTTCAGTCACCCCCACGCAATCGAAGAGATTTGCCGCGCGGCGCTGCAATATCGGCGAGCTGTTGTCATCGGAACGACCGGACATTCCGCGGAACAACAACAAATAATTGAAAAAGCGGCCAAAGCTCTGCCTATTGTTTTCGCTTCAAATTTCAGCATAGGCGTGAATTCGCTTTTTGCGCTGACACGCAATGCTGCGGAGATGCTCGGCAGGGAATTCAATGTTGAGATTATTGAAACGCATCATCGCATGAAAAAAGACGCGCCCAGCGGAACAGCCAAGACGCTCGCCGCAATTCTGCGAAAGGCACGAAGTACCGATAATCAAATTCCAATTCAGTCGATTCGTGAAGGCGAGGTCGTCGGCGAGCACACCGTGATTTTTTCCGGACCGGACGAGCGCCTCGAGCTTTGTCATAAGGCCAGTAGCCGCGCAGCTTTTGCGCGCGGGGCCTTACGCGCAGCGCACTGGGTAACTGGCAAATCGCCGGGGCTTTACAGTATGCAGGATGTGCTGGGGCTGTAGCGGCAGCCGTGCTGGCTGCGTTTTTCGGCGAGTTTGCAGGCGACACGGCTGCCTCTACAGGAATTTAAAATGAGAACCGCCGTTGCGCTTGGATCAAACCTTGGGGAACGGCTCGAGAATTTGCGCCTCGCGCGACGACAAATTCTCGATGTCACGGATGTCCAACCGCCGATCCTTTTCTCGGCGATTTACGAAACCGATCCGGTGGATTGCGAACCGGGAGCGCAAAAATTCTTGAATGCGGCTATTGAATTCGAGTATGAGGGCGATCCGGTGAATTTGTGGAGGAAGCTGAGAGAGATAGAGATCGCGCTTGGCCGGCCGCAGGATCATGCGCGCAACGTTTCTCGCAAGATCGACATCGACCTCCTCTACATCGCCGACTTGGAGTTCGACGATGAAAAATTGCGAATACCACACCCGAGGATGCACCTAAGAAAATTCGTGCTTCAGCCGCTCGCCGACATCCGGCCGGAGTTAGTTTTGCCAAACCAGACAAAACCGGTGAGGGAGTTGCTCGCGCAAGTTGATGATTCGGCTAAAGTGGTTCGATTCACGAGCGATTGGTAGGAAGATAGGCTGCCAGCCTGACTTCCGATGTCGCTCCGGAAGCTTTTGCCCTTACTTGCGTTCCCAGACCGGCGGATGATCTTGGGCAGATCCGATGAAAGATTTTCGTGAAATGAAGCGGCGCGGCGAGCGGATCACCGCCCTCACGGCTTACGATTATCCAACAGCGCGTTTGCTCGATGAAAGCGGGATCGAT
The DNA here is from genome assembly GCA_044867565.1 of Candidatus Udaeobacter sp. GTDB lineage: Bacteria > Verrucomicrobiota > Verrucomicrobiia > Chthoniobacterales > UBA10450 > Udaeobacter. The sequence goes on from JBIOVE010000089.1 coordinate 5,483, forward strand.
ATCATTCTCGTGGGCGACTCGTTAGGCATGGTGGTGCTTGGCTACCAGGACACCACGCGTGTGACGCTCGATGAGATGCTGCACCACACGCGTGCCGTGGTTCGTGGCGTGAAACAAGCCTTGGTTGTCGCCGATATGCCGATTCACACTTACGACACGCCCAACCAGGCGGTCGACACCGCCAAACAATTCGTCGCTGCCGGCGCGCAGGCAGTGAAGCTGGAAGGCGGCGCGAGCCAAGTCGCGCAAATCGAAGCGATCACACAGGCGGGAATTCCGTTCATGGCGCACATCGGGATGTTGCCCCAAAGTGTGCGAGAGGAAGGTGGTTATAAAG
>JBIOVE010000090.1:0-5485 GCA_044867565.1 Candidatus Udaeobacter sp.
ACGGTGGCGACGATCCGAAGCGGCTGTTGCCAGCCGGCGATTACACTGCCGAGTTGAGTTTCGGCGCTTTAAAAACGAAACAAAACTTTCACGTCGATATCGCCGAGGGAATCACACCGCGCTAAGATGGCGCTCACGAAAGCATCTCAGTCACTGCCGCTTCGCAGTGAATTTTTTGTCGTGTCGAGAAATGGTAGTCCCTTGTGATCTGCGTCGCGCAAGATCAGCGGCAGTTCCGTTCCGGCGAGAATGACGCCATCGATGTCGATCTTTTCTTTCATGCGACCGGCGATTGCAAGAAGACCGGCTCGCGTCTCGGGCAAAAATTTGCCAGCGACCAATTCGTTCAGGTACTTGTCGTGGATGTAATCCTGATCCTTCACATCGGGCACAACGATCTCGATTCCTTCTCGTGCAAAGACTCTTGGATAAAAAGTTGCCTGCATGGTGTATCGCGTCGCGAACAAAGCGAGCCGTTTCAACTTTCGCGCTTTGGCAGCCACGCATGTTGCTTCGACAATACTGATCAGTGGAATAGGCGACTTGGACGCAACGTCGTCGAACACGATGTGAGGCGTGTTTGCTGAGATCAGGCCGAAGTTTGCGCCGGCCCGCGCGAGTTTGCCGATTTCTTCGAGCAAATATCCGGCCATCCCGGCAAGATCGTTCGCGGCCATGAAATCGAGTCCCTTCTTTAGATCAATGCTGTTAATGATGAATTGCGGATAGCTCCCATCACGCTGCCGCTCGCGATAGAGCCCAATAATCTTCTGATAATAATCGATTGTGCTTTCCGGACCGACGCCGCCGATAATTCCCAGAATTCTCATTTTCTAACCACGAATAGACACGAATTTATAAAACTTCCCCATTTGCGGCGCTTCCCGTGCTTTTTATCGCGAATAAGAGCCGCTAGATTTTTCAATGGATCCGTACGCAAAACCCAAAGAGCGAAAGGTCGGTGTCCAGCGGCCGAAGATCTCGCATTTACCGAGCTCGGTCGAGACACGGACGCGGCGCGAACGCCAGGCAGAGAAGCAAGCGGTCGCGGCCGAGCGACGCGCAATCAAAAAATCAGCGCGCCGCCATTTGAAACAGCAGCTGCTCGCTGAACTGGAAGAGAACGAATAAAGACCGGGAATGCCCGCCGAGTTTTACGCTTTCCCATTCAGCGCGGCATAATAGAATTGGCACGGTGAAATCGGCCAATTTCTGCTTCAGCGCTTTCGTTTTGTTCATGACCCCTTTGAGTACCCCCGGACAATCGCCCTCGGAGCGAAACCCGGATGTCTCAAACAAGGCGCTGATCACGAAATCTACGCCGAGCATAAGTCCGGATGCTTTTAAGAATCAGAGTGTGAGCGCGGCAGCCGCGGCACTCCATAAAATGGCCGACGACTATTACGCGTGGCGAAATGAAAATTATCCGGTGCAAAGCAGCGATTCCGGGCTGCACACCTGGGACAAACGGCTGACCGATTATTCACCGGCCAAAATCGCAGAGCGCACTCAGTACGTGCAAAAATTGCTCGAGAAAGTGCGTGCGATGAAGACAGACAACTGGCCAAAGGCTGATCAAATCGATGCAATTCTTTTCCGCGCACAACTGGAAGAAGTCGCCTTCGGAAATCGGGTTCTGAAATTCGAGCGAACAAATTCACAGATTTATGTCGGCGAATGTACGAATGGCATTTTCTCCCTACTCAAGAAAGAATACGATACGCCGCGAAATCGTGCGCTCGCAGCCACTGCGCGGTTAAAGCAAATGCCGGCGTTGCTGAAGCAAGGTCTGAGCAATTTGCAAAACCCAGTCAAACTTTACGCGAAGCTCGCGATCCAATCGGCGCGCTCGATCGATCCGCTTTTGAACAACAGCTTGATGGCGCTCGATGTCGATCTTGCGTCTGATGAACACGATGAGTTGATCAAAACGCGCGATATCGCGCTGACCGCTTTGCACAATTATGCCGATGAGCTGGAGAAACGGTTGCCAAAGATGGTGGATTTCACGCCGATGGGCGAAGCGAACTACAATTATTATCTCAAGCACCTCCTCTTGTTGCCGCTCGACGCCGCGCAGGTGGAAATGATCGGGCGCGTTGAGCTGGCGCGTTATCGTGCGCTGGAAGCGCTTTTGCCCGATCCGAAATTGGCCGATCCCGATCCGAAGCGCAGCGCAAACATTCCGCCGGACCAGGCGTCCTTCCTGAAAGCCTACGAGAGTCGTGAGGAAGAGATGATCAAGTTCATGAAGGAACATAACCTCGTGACAATGCCGGATTATCTCGGCCCGTTTCAGATTCGGCAGTTGCCCGAGGCGTTCAAGCCAACCAGTCCCGGTGGTTTCATGAATCCGCCCGGTGTTTACGACAAGGATCCGGCGGGATTCTATTTTATCCCGACGTATAATCCGGAGTCGAAGAACTTTTATATTCGCGCGGCAATTGAAGATCCGAGGCCAATCCTCGGGCATGAAGGCATTCCAGGGCATTTTCTACAGCTTTCAATCGCGAATCATCTAAGCGATGAGATTCGCCGTCAGCATCAGGACGGCGTGTTTGTGGAAGGCTGGGCACTATACGGCGAAGAGATGTTGATGCGGACCGGTCTCTATCCGACGAACTCCGCGACCCAGGGACAAATCCTGCGCTTGTCGCGCTATCGTGCCGCGCGCATCGGAGTCGATGTAAACCTGCACACCGGCAAGTGGACTTTCGAGCAAGCGGTGAAATATTTCATGGAAGCAGGCGGACTCGATCGGGAAGCGGCCGAAGGCGAAGCAGCAGGCGCGGCTTCAAGTCCGACGCAAAAGATCAGTTACATCATCGGCAAATGGCAGATCATGAATTTGCTGGGACGTTACAAAGATCAACAAGGCGAAAAGTTCCGGCTCGGGCGGTTCCACGACGATCTGATCAAAAACGGCAGCCTGCCGGTCTCGGTTATCGAATGGATTCTGCTCGACGATCCAACCGCGTTGAAGCGAGCAACGAAATAACCGAGACAAGTGGAAGCAAGAGTAAGAGATTTTCCTCGACTCAGCCTGTCCTGAGCGAAGTCGAAGGGCTCGGTATGACAAATGTCGCGCAACGGTGCCCACGACTAAGGAGCGACGTTTTTTAGGGTGAATCGGGCAGTCCCTTGCTCGATACTAAAATTTATGCGCCTGCGGCGCATACTTAACATCGCGCGCGGAGCGCGCGATCCCACCGAAGAGTTATGTCTTGGTCATGCGGTTGCCGGTCTATTACGGCCTCGTTCTTAATCTTCTATTGGCTGACGATTATATTTTTTTAGCACCTCACGCATACGATCATGCGGAAGCGCATCGACGCGATGATTATCGCGGCCGGTCATCGTTTGATTATCGATAAGCGCGTTAATGATCGCTTCTTCCGTGGCTTGCACGACGGCGGTGAAAATCGGGTCCATGCGATCGTTGGGAATTGTTTCAACTGAATTCGTAATTCGATCCGGATTCGCTGCTCCCGCGTTCGCCGTTGAAAACGCAATGAAGAGATCGCCGGAGCCGTTTCCGGAAACGCTGCCCGTGCGCGCGAGTCCGAGCGACGCGCGTCTTGCCAGTCGCTTCAGCTGATGCGGCAACAGCGGTGCGTTGGTCGCGATTACTATAATAATCGAACCCGATTCTTCCTTATAAACTTCGCCCGGAATTTCTTTGCCGACGGGGATTCCGGCAATCGTGAGCTGCGAGCGTCGTCCACAATTTGCCTGCACCAAAGCGCCGATGGTGTAAGTGCGGGAGGTTCTCTTGCGGCCGGGCTCACCGCCCCCGACTACAGACACGACGCGCGACGCGGTCCCGGTTCCACCTTTGAACTCGTAACAGATCATTCCGGTCCCCCCGCCAACGCTCCCCTCTTCGATCGCGCCGCCGTGGGCAGTGTCGAGAGCGTGCCAGACATCCTCGGGTTTCACGTGGAAACCATTGATGTCATTTAGCCAGCCGTCCCAGGTTTCGGCTACCACCGGCAAGCTCCACCAGTAGCCGGTTTTGTCGGCTGCGCCGCTTTTGATCCGCCACGCAATGACAGCGTCGCGCGCGACGCCGACGCTGTGCGTGTTCGTGATAATGATTGGTCCTTCAAGAAAACCGCTCTCCTCAACCCAGGCTGTGCCCGTCATTTCGCCGTTGCCATTTAAGCTGAAGAAACCCGCGTAAACTGGGTCATTGAGCGAATCATGCCCGCGCGGCAGGATAGCCGTGACGCCGGTGCGCACCGGCCCCTGACCGACGTCAAGTTTGCCTTCACCAGTGATCAGCGTCGTGTAGCCGACTTCGACCCCAGCCACATCGGTAACGGCGTTGAATTTTCCAGGAGTGCCTTCAAAGGGAATACCCAGGTCCCGTGCACGAACCTGTGTCTTTTCTGTCTTCGGCCTTGCTGGCGGGGATTTCTGAGGCTCGCGTGCCGAAACATCGAGCACGATTACGAGCAGGAGCAGGAGGCTCAAAGCAGACATCGATCTATTGAACATGGAGAAAACGTCCAACGCTCAACGCTCAACGTCCAACGCTCAATCAAAATCAGAAGAATCCTGGGGATCCGCTATTCGTGTTCATTCGTGTCCATTTGTGGTTAACAGCCGAATTTCTGTTTTCACGTGTCGCTCAACGCATTTAGATTGAACACGTGAGCTACGAAGTTTTCGCGCGGAAATATCGACCGCAGACGTTTGATGACCTGATCGGGCAGCCGCATGTCTCGCGCACGTTGAAAAATGCAGTCGCGCAGAACCGCCTTGCGCATGCCTATCTTTTTGTCGGTCCCCGCGGCATTGGCAAGACGTCGACCGCTCGTATTTTGGCAAAATCGCTCAATTGCGTTAATGGGCCGACTGTCACGCCGTGCGGCGTTTGCGACAACTGCCGCGAGATTGCCGCAGGCAACAGTTTAGATGTGATCGAGATCGACGGCGCCAGCAACAATAGCGTCGAAGATGTGCGCCAATTGCGCGACAATGTTCGCTATGCGCCAGCCAAGGGCCGTTACAAGATTTACCTGATAGATGAAGTGCACATGCTCTCATCAGCGGCGTTTAACGCACTTTTGAAAACGCTCGAAGAGCCACCCGCGCATGCGAAATTTATTTTCGCGACCACCGAGCCGCAGAAAGTCTTGCCAACCATTTTAAGCCGCTGCCAGCGCTTCGATCTTCACCGTATCCCGGCAAATCTGATTGCGCAGCACCTGCAATTTATTGCTGGAAAAGAAAAAATCACGCTCGAGCCGGCAGCCGCACATGCGATCGCACGGGGCGCGGAAGGCGGCATGCGCGACGCAGAATCGATGCTCGACCAGCTCGTCGCATTTTGCGGAGAAAAAATCAGTGAAAACGATGTCCTTAACGTATTCGGATTCACAGGCGAACAAACCGTGGTCGATCTGACCGGACGGATCTTGCGCGGCGAAACGCCCGGCGCTCTCGAGCTCCTCTACGAACAAAGCGAGAGCGGCAAAGA
>JBIOVE010000091.1:0-4198 GCA_044867565.1 Candidatus Udaeobacter sp.
CTCGAGCACCGTGGCGTTTGTCGGGTCGCTTTCCGATGCTTCATGCAAACGGGCAAGTGCGTTGGTCGTGTCCCCACGCTCGCGCAACTCGACCCCTTCCCGCAGCAGCTGATCAACTAATGATGGGACAGGAGTAGGGGCCGCCGCCTCCGTCGAAATCTTTGGCTGGGCCGGGGCCGGCGTGAATGTTGTAGAAGGTGCCGGAGGGCGTATAGCCACAGCAACTGCCTCTGCCGATGTTCGAGCAGAGCGCGCGCGATTAACAAAGTAATAAGTTGTGGCGAGGATTTCCGCTGCTGCCAGAATGATGATTAGGCCGAGCCCAACGTTGAAACTTGGATCGGCCTGTATAGCGCGTGAGAGAAGACTTCGCATCGGGCGATAGACCATTTCTGTAAACGCGTTTTCGCAAAACTGTCAACTCGCGTAGGGAATTCTCCTGCGCGCACTCATGCTCTTGCTCACAGCCGTCGGCTCGCCCGGCGATCGCGCCGCGCCAATTCGCCGTTGGGGCGAGATTTTGCTTGCTCCGAGCCTGCCCAACCGACCCGATGAATCCATCGTCTATCGCGAAATGTCGTTCTGGCTTAGCATTTTGAAGCCTTCGCCCATTAGCACGGACGAAGCACATTCCGTATCGTCCACATGCAGGGCGATCGCGGCAAAACCGCGTGGCCGGGTCAGCAACGGATAAGTGAAATGCACATTGACCTCGGCCATGAACAACGCGGCAAGCAGCTTCACCAGTTGTGTGGCGACTTCTCGCATTTCCACCACCACCACCTCGCAAAAGCCGAAGGCAACGTTTCTTTCCCGGAACAATTTTTCCACCCGCTCCGGATCGCTCACGATAATCCGCGCGATGGACGCGTCTGTGGATTCAGATACGCTCAGGGCCACCACGTGGATGTCCTGCTTATTGAGCAGCTTCACAATATCCAGCATTGCCCCCACCTTGTTGGGCAGGAAAACCGAGAACTGCTTGACCAGCGGCCCTCCCATCTTCGAAGTTGTTTCCGGTAAATCGACAGGCATTTGAGTTGCATAGCGCCGAGGCAAAATTGCGTCGCGCATCGGCAAGTATCTCATTGTCGATCTTTTGTTGGCAAACCCAATATTGGTGTTTAATGCTTCACCAGATCGCTTCGCACAACGAAGCGGTCGCAACATCAGACTGTTCATTTCCGCGCGGCGCTTTACATTCGCTCGCCGAAGATGGACGAAGAGAACGAGCTGATCGCGCTGCGGCGCAACAAACTCGACGCGATCCGTGCGAAAGGGGTCGACCCGTTCGGCGCCGCTTTCGAGCCAAGCGGATCCATCGCGGAGGTGCGCGAAAAATTCAAAGAAGGCGAGACCGTTCGCGCGGCTGGCCGTATCACCGCGCATCGCGACATGGGCAAGAGTCACTTTCTCGACCTGCGCGATGCCACCGGGCGCATTCAAATTTATATTCACGCGAAGGAAGTTGGCGGGGAGCTTTTCGATCTTTTTCGCCTGCTCGATATCGGCGACCTCATTGGTGTCGAGGGAATCTGTTTTCTCACCAAAAGCGGGGAGCCGACACTAAAGGTGCGCTCGTTCCAGTTGCTGGCGAAAGCTTTGCGACCGCTTCCGGAAAAATGGCACGGATTACAGGACATCGAGGCGCGTTACCGGCAGCGTTATCTCGATCTTCTCACGAACGAGCGTTCCCGCGACGTCTTCGGAAAGCGAATCGCGATTGTCCGCGAAGCCCGGCACTTTTTCGAAGAGCGCGGCTTTTTGGAAGTGGAGACACCGATTTTGCAAACGATCGCGGGTGGCGCCGCGGCCCAACCGTTCAGCACGCATCACAAGGCACTCGGCCTCGATCTTTATCTGCGCATCGCGCCGGAGCTTTATTTAAAACGACTGCTCGTAGGCGGGTTCAACAAGGTTTTCGAGATCAGCCGCAACTTCCGGAACGAAGGCATTTCCCGGAAACACAATCCGGAGTTCACCATGCTTGAAGCCTACTGGGCGTATGCCGATTTTGAGAAGATGGCGAGCCTGGTCGAGGAACTGATTTGTTATCTCGCCGAGAAAATCTGCGGCTCGTTGACAATCGAGCATCCAGACGCCGAAGGAAAAATTGTCCGCGCGATCAACTTGAACGGACCCTGGCGTCGCGCGCGCTATCACGACTTGGTGCGCGAAGTGGCCGGCAAAGATTGGTTCGAGCTGTCGAGCGAGCAGCGGCGCGAGCGGGCCACGCAAGAACTGGGCGTGGAAATTCTGCCGCAACGAGTCGATTTCGAAGTGACGCAGCACGTCTTCGAAAAGTTAATCGAAGAACAGACGATCGATCCACTCCTCGTCACGCATTGTCCGAAAGAGCTCGTCCCGCTCGCAAGACAAAGCAGCGACAACACTTCGCTGGTCGATGTGTTCGAGCTCATCATCAATGGCGCGGAGATCGCGCCGGGCTACAGCGAGTTAAACGATCCGCTCGTGCAACGTCAGCGCCTGCTCGAACAGGCAGGCGAAGAGACGCAAAAAATTGACGAGGAATTTCTGCTCGCGCTCGAGTATGGCATGCCGCCGGCTGGCGGCATTGGCATCGGAATCGATCGGCTCACCATGTTGCTCACCGGCGCGGAATCGATCCGCGACGTCATTCTGTTCCCTTTGCTCAGGCCAAAGCGTGACTGAGCATTTGTGATTCGTGAATGGTGATAAGTCGCGCCGCACTTACCAACCTGTTCTCGCTCGCTAACGCTCCATCTCGAACGTAACTTTCGCATTCACGCGATAGCTGGCGACCTTGTCGTTCTCGACCGCCACGGTGAATTCTTTGATGTAGACCGAGCGGATATTCCTCAACGTCTTTGCCGCTTCCTTGACGACGTTCTGAGACGCTTCCTCCCAACTCTTCGGCGATTCTGACATCAGTTCGATAACTTTAACAATCTTGGCCATGGTTAATCATTCTCCTTCCTCTATTTATCGCAGGTTGCAGTCGAATCGCGCGTTTCGCAAACGATTAAGGATCAACCCCGAATGAACACGAATGGACACAAATAAGATGCGTTGTCTGCCAAACGCTTGTGCCTATGTTCGTGTTTATTCGTGTCTATTCGTGGTGAAATAGTTACGCAACGCTTTGAGTGACAATGAAACGTTTCCAGATCGCCGGCTTGCCACCCGACGAGTTGAATAGCTTTCTCACCGGAACGCATTCCGATCCGTTCTGCGTCCTGGGACCACACCGCGTAGGCGATGATCTGGAGATCCGCGTTTTCCGGCCGGACGCGCGCGGGATAGGTATCGTCGCGGTAGGACAAGCAACCGAACCGATCGAAGCTGAGAGAATTCAGCGTGACGGTTTTTTTTGCGCGACTGTATCCGGCGCGACGCGCGATCTCGATTACCATCTGCGCGTTACAGCGTGGGATGGATCGGAACATCTAACGCGCGATCCCTATCAGTACGGCCCAATCATGGGCGAGGTGGATCTGCATTTGTTCGCCGAAGGACAGCACTGGCAGATTTACGAAAAGTTCGGCGCGCACTTGCGCACGATTGGCGGCGCGGCGGGCGTTTACTTCGCGGTCTGGGCGCCCAATGCGCAGCGAGTTAGCGTGGTCGGCGATTTCAACGGCTGGGATGGCCGCGTCAATCCAATGCGCAAACTCGTTGGCAGCGGCGTCTGGGAATTATTTTTACCCGGCGTGCGCGAAGGCGGGCATTACAAATTCGAAATCCGCACCCAGACCGGCACGCTCTTGCTCAAGAGCGATCCGTTCGCGTTTTTTAATCAGCACGGACTATCGACCTCTTCGCTCATTTACAATCTCGACCGCTACAAATGGAGCGACGCCGAGTGGATGGAATCGCGTCGCCGACGTGATTGGCCAAAAAGCGCGGTCAGTATTTACGAAGTGCACCTCGGTTCATGGCGACGCCGGGCCGACGAAGGAAACCGCCAGCTTAGTTATCTCGAACTGTCCGAGGCGTTGGTGCCTTACGTGGTCGAGATGGGTTACACTCACATCGAGTTGCTTCCCATCGCCGAGCACCCGTTCGAAGGTTCCTGGGGTTATCAAGTCACAAATTATTACGCGCCCACCAGTCGCTTCGGCACGCCCGATGAATTGCGCCACTTTATCGACGCATGTCATCGGGCCGGTATCGGCGTCATCATGGATTGGGTGCCGGCGCATTTCCCGAAAGATGC
>JBIOVE010000092.1:0-5280 GCA_044867565.1 Candidatus Udaeobacter sp.
GTTGATCGGCATGAATTCGCAGCTTGAGTGCATGTTTTCTTGCAGCGATCAAAATCTTTCTCGATTGCTCAACGTCGAAATAACCGCGCTCGCAAAAAACATCGCAAAATTCCGCCAGCTTCTCTGATGCAACGCGCGGCAACATCTCATTAATTACAAGGTCGACGTATTCATCTGTGCGGCATTCACGCGGCACGGCATGCGCGCCCAGGAATGTGGGAACAAACTCAATCGGGGTCTCCTCATTTAGTCGGCGAATCACGCGCAATATCTTGAGCTCGTCCTCGAGTGTGAGTCCGTAACCCGATTTCGCTTCAACAGTTGTCGTACCGCATTCTAAGAACCAGTTCGCGTGTTTCCTAGCCTGGGTGAGAAGCTCCGTTTCGCTGGCAGCGCGCGTCTTTTCAACAGTTGACCAGATTCCGCCGCCCGCAGCCGCGATTCGCTCATAAGTTTCACCGTGTGCGCGGCGCTCGAAATCATGGAGACGATTTCCAGCGAAAACCGGGTGCGCGTGGGCGTCAACGAACCCTGGTAGCACGACCCGGCCACCAACATCGATGATTTCGCTGTCGCGCGCGCTTCTCTCAATCTCGTCGCTCGATCCAACAACTGCGATCACTCCATCACGAACCAGCATTCCACCAGCATGCACGATCGCCAATTCTGACATTTCCGGCTGAATGCGCGGCCGTTTCGGTCCCGCCAGGGTAACAACCTGCGAAGCATTAACGACGGCGAGTGACTTCACAATTCGCTTTTCCTGTAGCTCGTTCTAACCAAGGCTTTTCACGATCCCCCTGGCAAATCGTGTGGCAACATGATGACGTGATGAATGGCGCGTATTATTTCGCGCGAAATTCGAGCGCGCCATCCTTGGCATTGACACGGACAATCTGGCCTTCCTGGACTTTGCCTTCCAGAATATCGATGCTCAGCGGGTCGAGAATTTCTTTTTGGATCGTGCGCCTGAGCGGGCGGGCGCCATAAACCGGGTCGTACCCTTCGCGTGCGAGCAGTTCCTTGGCTGAATCGGAAAGGTCGAGCGTGATCTTTTGTTGCTCGAGCCGTTTCGACAAGCGGCGGAGTTGGATTTCAACAATCTTTTTGAGGTCGTTCTCGGTGAGCCGATCAAAAATGATGATTTCATCGACACGGTTGAGAAACTCGGGCCGAAAATGTGCACGCAATGCATCTGTGACAAGACGCGAGCGGGCCTCGCGCGATTCTTCTCCAGTGATGTATTGCGAACCAATGTTCGATGTCATGATGATGACCGTGTTTTTGAAATCGACTGTCCTCCCCTGCCCGTCCGTGATGCGGCCGTCATCGAGCACCTGAAGCAACACGTTAAAAACGTCCGGGTGCGCTTTTTCGATTTCATCGAAGAGGACGACGGAATACGGTTTGCGCCGGACCGCTTCGGAAAGTTGTCCGCCTTCTTCGTATCCGACATAACCCGGCGGCGCGCCGATCAAGCGCGCGACAGTGTGTTTCTCCATGTATTCGCTCATGTCGATCCGGATCATGGCATTCTCGTCATCGAACAAGAACTCTGCGAGCGCGCGCGACAGTTCGGTTTTGCCGACACCAGTTGGGCCGAGAAAGATAAATGAGCCGAGCGGGCGGTTCGGGTCCTGCAAACCGGCGCGCGCCCGACGCACTGCGTTGGCAACGGCTTTGATCGCCTCATCCTGCCCCACAACACGCAGATGCAAATGCTCCTCCAGTTTGACCAGTTTTTCCCTTTCGCCTTCCTGCAATCGCGAAACTGGAATGTGCGTCCAGTTTGAAACCACTTCGGCGATGTCCTCTTCTGTCACTTCCTCGCGCAACAATGTTGATTTTCGATCTTTCGTTGTTTTTGCTGTCGCCGCGGCCAGTTTCCTTTCCAGCTCTGGAATGCGTCCGTATTGAATTTCGCTCGCCTTGGCAAGTTCTCCGCGGCGCTGCGCCCGCTCCAAGTCGGTCCGGAGTTGATCGAGTTCCTCTTTCCATTTCCGCTGTTCCTCGATAACGGCCTTTTCCTTCTGCCACTCCGCTTTCAGGGCGGAGGATTTCTCTTTCAGTCCGGCCAATTCCCTTTCGAGTTTCTTCAAACGCTCCTTGCTTGCGGCATCTTTTTCCTTCTTCAGCGCCTGTCGCTCCATTTCGTGCTGCATGATCTCGCGCTCGATCACGTCGATCTCAGTCGGCATTGAATCGAGCTCGATCTTCAAACGCGAGGCTGCTTCATCAACAAGATCGATCGCCTTGTCTGGCAGAAAACGATCGCTGATGTAGCGATGTGAAAGCACCGCGGCGGCCACCAGCGCCGCGTCTGTGATGCGCACTCCATGATGCACTTCGTAGCGCTCCTTTAATCCGCGCAGAATCGCGATCGTATCTTCCACGCTCGGCTCATCGACCATCACGGGTTGAAATCGCCGTTCGAGCGCAGCGTCTTTCTCGATGTATTTGCGATACTCGTCGATGGTGGTTGCGCCAATCGTGCGCAACTCGCCGCGCGCCAGCATCGGCTTAAGCATATTCGACGCATCAACCGAGCCCTCCGCTGCTCCCGCGCCAACAATCGTGTGTAACTCGTCGATGAAGAGAATGATCTCTCCCTGTGAATCGGTCACCTCTTTCAAGAACGCTTTTAAACGGTCTTCGAACTCGCCGCGAAACTTTGCGCCCGCGATCATCGCGCCGATGTCCATCGCGATAATGCGTTTTTGTTTGAGCGAATCGGGCACATCCCCGCTGATGATCCGTCGCGCGAGACCTTCAACGATCGCCGTTTTACCGACGCCCGGATCGCCGATGAGCACGGGATTATTTTTCGTGCGACGCGAGAGCACCTGCATGATGCGTCGAATTTCATTGTCCCGTCCAATTACGGGATCGATTTTCCCGCGTCGCGCCAGCTCCGTCAGATCGCGCCCGTATTTTTCCAGAGCCTGATATTTACCTTCGGGATTTTGATCGGTGACACGGTGCGAACCGCGTACCTGCTGGAGCGCTTGCATCACTCTATCACGCGTAACGCCGCGATCTTTCAGTAATTTGGCCGCGGGAACATTAGCAGCGGTCAACGCGAGCAGATAATGCTCGGCGCTGGTAAACTCATCCTTCAGCTTCGACATCTCCTTCTCCGCGCCATCCAGTACGCTGCGAAGTTCATTCGACAGACGAAGATCGGCAGCTGCGCCGTGAACTTTCGGACGGCGCTCCAACTCCAAACGCAGGCCATCGCGCAGTTGCGTTGCATTGACTCCGATCTTTTCTAGCAGCGGCCGCGTTATTCCATCCGCTTGATCGAGGAGAGCGGACAGAAAATGTTCATTGGCGATTTCCTGATGATTTGATTGCGAGGCGATATCCTGAGCCGCTTGCAGCGCTTCCTGCATTTTCTGCGTGAACTTGTCAATGCGCATGCACCAAGATAGTGAACGTGCCGACGTGGGCAATTCGTATGGTTGGGTAGCACATGCGTCTCGCGTGCTGGCGATCGTGTCCCGCGCTCGCGAACTCTTCCCGGTCGTGTATACAGAAAACTAGATTCCCCGCTCGCGAAAAGCTTGTTTCGGCGCGAAGCCGAAACCAACACGCGAGACGCGTGCGCTACCCGTTGCAGCTTCAACGCTCCCCGCGTATGAGTCTTGCCGATGAGCACGGAGGAAAAATGGATTGGATACAGAGCGCTGGCGCTTTTGCGGCCGGGTGCTTTCCGCCGTTACATCATCGGCTCGGCCATTTCCGACACCGGCACCTGGATGCAGGTCATGGCCCAGGGATGGGTCATGAGCACGCTCACGAACAAAGCAATTCTGTTAGGTATGGCCAATTTCGCAGCCGGTATTCCAACTCTCGCACTTACGATGTACGGAGGTTCCGTGGCCGATCGGTTCGATAAGCGAAAAATTCTGATCGCAACGCAAATCGCGCAGATTTTGCTTGCGATCGGGCTGGGCTGGCTCGTTCTGGCAGGCAAAATTCAGATTTGGCACATCATGTTCTTTGCGGCGCTCCTCGGTATCTCAATTGCATTTGAGATGCCGGCAATTTCCGCTCTGGTGCCCGAACTTGTTCGCAGAGACGAAATTGCAGCCGCGGTAGCGATGGATCGTTCCGTTTTTCACGGCTCGCGTCTCGTGGGACCATCCCTCGCCGGCTTGTTCATTGGCTGGTGGGGCGCAGCTTCGGCATTTTTTGTGAATGCCTTTTCTTTTCTGGCGCTTATTGTTGCGCTGATTTCGCTTCCAAAGCGGCCGGTCGGTACGGCGGAGGAAGAAGAACAACGACGCACCGGCATCATGGAAGGTTTTCGATACGTCCGATCGAATCGAACTATTCTGTCGATGATCGCGTTGATCGCGTGCACAACGATTTTCGTTTTCCCCACGATCTCCGTGATGCTGCCACTTTATGTGCGCAATATTCTACAGCTCGGTCCGCGCGAACTGGGCTGGTTAATGGCTGTTTCGGGGACGGGCGCATTCGCTGGTTCACTTGGTCTGCTCACAATTGCGCGAGACAAGCGCTTAAGGTTTATGAGCAGCAATGTCCTGGCCATCGCGCTTGGAATATTTTTTATGTCACGCTCGCGCAGCTTTCTGCTCACCGCTTGCTCCATGGGGATATTGGCGATTGCTCTCTCCATGAATTTCGGCCTGGCCAACACAATCGTGCAGGAACATGCGCCTTCTGAATTGCGCGGCCGCGTTTCCGCCGTTTTCGGACTGAGTTTTTTTGGCTTGATGCCGATCGCTGGCCTTGTCGTCACCGGATTTTCCGATTTGATCGGAATGCGCACTGCGCTTGCGGTTACTTCAGTGATTTATGGAATCGCCGCATTCTCGGTTTTGAGTCTGGCTGGTCGCCACGTTTGCGACCGCCCAATTTCGCCGGCGCCAGCGCCCGAGATCGAGCCGGTTTGCTGATCACTTGCCAGGCTGATGATTTCCTTTTCCACCTGTTGGAATTCCCAGCGGCACAAGGCCGGCGATGAAATGCTGCGCGAAATCAAAGGCAAGCTTGGATTCGATTTGATCGAGTTAGGCCATGGCATCCGTATGTCGTTGATGCCAGGAATTCAAAAAATGTTCGATGCCGGCAAAGTTCGTTTCAGTAGTTTGCATAACTTTTGCCCCTTACCCGTCGAAGTCATGGTGGCTTCGCCGGACTGCTATAAATTTTCAGCTGCGCACCTAGAGGAACGGAAGCGCGCGACTAAGCAAACATTCCAGACAATTGATTTCGCTGAGAGGTTAGGCGCGCCGTTTGTCATCCTGCATC
>JBIOVE010000093.1:0-6456 GCA_044867565.1 Candidatus Udaeobacter sp.
AGCTTTCATACGAAATCTCTTCCGGCTCGGTGAGATTAAGCCTTGCGAAAAGCGCATCATTGACGTGGGTTAACTGGCGTCCCGCGCTTGCGGGACTGCTGCGATCCATCATAAAGAGATCGTTTATCCGCGTGGGCGTCGACACCGTGTAAGCGATTTCCGACCGGTCTGCGGAGGCACGGAAACGAAGCACTGCCTGGTTGCCGTGCGTCAGATCGGTTTCTTCCCCGGTTTCGGTATCGAACGAGCCGAGAACTATTCTACCCTCTTTTCCGCAGACCTCGATCAAATTGCGCCCGTCGGGTGTCCATAATGGAATATTCGCGCCGCCAGCGCGCGGAGGCGCATTGTCCCCGAAAACGCCACCGCCCACATCGAAATCGAAACTTGCGGTCAAATTTCGCGGCTTCGCATTTGGTGTGAGATCGACAATCCACAAGTCTGGCTGCGTGTAAGAATTGATCGGCCGCGTTGCCGACGCAACAAACGCGACCTGTTTGCCATCGGGACTGAGTGATAGCTCATCGATCCCCATGTCGATCGAATTGAGTTTGGCCGGTTCCCCGCCGCTGGCGCGGATTGAATAGAGATCGGTCCGCGGCAGTTCGTAGTATGGCTCGTCCACGCGCAGCGAAGTGAAATAGATCTGCGCAGCGTCATTCGACCAAATCATGTTGCTTTCATCAAATCGGCCGAAAGTCAGTTGTTTCGGCTCCACTTTTTCATCGGCATTGCGCGGTGCAGTTACGACCCAGATATGCTGCGGATGCTTCGGGTCGGCGTAGCCATCATTGTCTTCCCGATAAACGGCGCGTGTGATCACGCGGACATCACTTTCATGTTCGGATTCTGACTCGGCTTTCTTGGCCGCGTTATTCCCGGCGTTTTCTTTGCTTTTTTCCGCCTGTTTTTTCGAAGGTTCAAGCGAACCCGATGGCGAACTTGCGCTAGCCGCTTTCTTTAATTCCTCTTCTTTGCGCTTTTTCTTTTCATGTTTGGCGAGATCGTCTGCGTTTGTCTCACTCGTAAATGCGATCATTTTCCCATCTGGTGACCACACTGGATTGCTTGCGCCCTTCGGCAGCTCGGTAAAAACGAATGAATCACCGCCCGCCATCGGCAAAATCGACAATTGCGGTGGCTCCGGTTTGCCCTCTTTTTCAGTACCGCGCAAGAAGAGCAGAAATTTTCCGTCCGGCGACCAGCATGGTGCAGAATCGTGATCACCTTTTGTAAGTTGATGGGGCTCCTCGCCACCAGCGACAGGCACAGACCAGATCGAAGTGTTGTAGCCTTCCTTTTTCTCGTTGACTGTGACGCGCACAAAAGCGACGCGCGTCCCATCCGGCGAAATCTGTGGATCGCCGATCCAAACAAAATCGAACAGGTCTTTTTCCGTGATGTTACGCTTTTGCGCGAAGGCGGCTCCCAGACCGGTGGTGAGAACTAAAACGTACGTAAGAAGTGTTCGCATAAGACTTTATTTAACGCCGAAGCACGAATAGCAATGACGAAGGAATGACAAAACCCAAAAGTCCGAAACGAGAGTTCGACATCTTTTCGTAATTAGATCATTCGCCATTTCTTTGAGCTTCGTCATTCTCATCACATGTGCTCGATGACGTTGTTCCCAAACTCGCTGCACTTGATTTCCGTCGCGCCGTCCATCAGTCGCGCGAAATCGTAGGTGACGCGCTTGCTTGCGATGGCGCCACTTATTCCCTTGAGAATCAGATCAGCGGCTTCGGTCCAGCCCATGTAACGGAACATCATTTCGCCTGAAAGGATCACCGAACCGGGGTTAACCTTGTCCTGGTTTGCGTACTTTGGCGCAGTTCCATGGGTCGCTTCGAAGACAGCGTGGCCAGTGATGTAATTAATATTTCCACCGGGTGCGATGCCAATCCCGCCCACTTGCGCGGCGAGCGCGTCGCTCAAGTAATCGCCGTTCAGGTTTAGTGTTGCGATAACGTCGAAATCCTCGGGTCGCGTCAGCACCTGCTGGAGAGTGATGTCGGCGATGGCGTCCTTGATCACGATTCCGGCGCCCGGTTTGCCCATCGGAATTTTGCACCAGGGGCCACCGTCGATTTCCTCCGCGCCAAAATACTGCTTCGCGATCTCATAGCCCCAATCACGGAACGCGCCCTCGGTAAACTTCATAATGTTCCCCTTATGCACAAGCGTGACGCTCTTGCGCCGATTCTTGATCGCATAACCGATCGCGCTGTGAATCAAGCGCACGCTGCCTGCTCGGCTGACTGGCTTGATGCCGATCCCGACGCAAATTTCGTCGCCTTCCGGCGCGCCGACTCTCTTCCAGAATTCGGCCGCTTTCTCTTTTGTGCCGAAGCGGATTTTATCGAACTCCTTCGGAAATTCCTTTTGGAAGAAATCGAGAATCTTTTGCGCTTCTGGCGTGCCGGCGGCGTATTCAATGCCTGCGTAAATGTCCTCCGTGTTTTCGCGGAAGATCACCATGTTCACTTTCTCCGGATGCTTGACCGGCGAGGGGACACCCTTGAAGTACTGCACCGGCCGCAAGCAAACGAAAAGATCAAGAAGCTGCCGCAGCGCAACATTAAGCGAGCGAATGCCACCACCGACCGGCGTAGTCAGTGGCCCTTTGATACCAACCAAAAATTCGCGAAACGCTTCCACGGTATCGTCGGGCAGCCATTCATCGAATTTGTCCTTCGCTGTCTGACCCGCGAACACCTCAAACCAGGCGACCTTCTTTTTGCCGCCGAAAGCTTTCTGGACCGCAGCATCGAACACGCGCACACTCGCGGCCCAGATATCCGGCCCGGTGCCATCCCCGCGGATAAAGGGAATGACCGGTTGATCCGACACTTGTAGGATTCCTTTGTCGATCGAAATTTTTTCGCCGGCTGGCGGCGCGATATTTTTGTAAGGCATAAGCGGCAACTGTAGCGGCAGCCGTGTCGGCTGCAATCTTGCGACGGCGGACGTATCGAGGGCTTGGAGGGACGACCTCTATGTCGTCTTATTATTTTCCCGGAGGAGACTGGGGTCGCTTTGAGGCCGCTACTAGAGACTCAATGGAGGTTGCTCGGGGGAAACAACTTCTTCAGGGACAGTATTCGCTGGATTGATCGAATTGAGGATATTTGGCTCGACGAACGCGTTCGCCTCCTGGCACGGCTGCGCAACGTTCGCTGCCGCCACAATGCAGTCGCGCAGCAAAGGTGCGGCAGCCAGCGCAGCGCTCACAATTTCTCTCGCCGCTGCAGGATGCGCGGCGATTGCCTCTCGAATGATGCAGTCAACGTCTTCGCAGGAAATCTGCTTGCCCACTGGTTGTTTAAAATCTTTAGAATCTGTGCCGCCGATCCTGCTAACATTTAGAGCGGCCACAACAATTCTGTCCGCCAGGTCAGGTCGGATCCGCACCGCCGTGCCTACGTAGTCGCATATCGCGCGTGCATTTGAACGAACGAAGAGCGAATTGAGCCCTCGCATGAACTGGTCGGGGGTTGCTGTACCTAAGCTGCTCGCGCCTGCCACTCGGACCGCGCGCGTTAAATCATCATTCCCGCTTACCCCGCCCAGCGTTCCACGCTGTCTTTGGATTTCCTGCTCGATTAAAGGAGCGCTCGGCAAGCGCCGAAAATCTTTGATGAGGGGCGTACTCAAAATCTGGTTAAGATCGACATCGACCGGGTCTTCCAACCTGTTAGCGATCGGATCAAAAGTCAGCTTTTGACCGGCGTGGACAAGAAGAGATTGCCCCACACTATCCAGATGGATGCAGGCGCTTCCTTCCAGCACTATGAATGAGGCGGTTCCGTTGGGATTAACGTCGCCCAGCACGGTCGTACCCGTGATCGCTGCCGTGACCGCTCCCATTTTGACTTTTGCGCCGCCAGCTTTTTTCGGGACGTAAAGCAAAAATTGACCGCTGCCCAACTCGATGGTGCGCGCGCCTTCACCGACACTAAAGATCGTCTTTTCGCCCAAGCGCGTGATCGTTTGATCCTTGAACGTCAGCTCGCTCCGGGATTGGACACCGGTCTGCACCGCCGTGCCCTTGCGAACATTATCGTTCACTGTGGCTGGCCGCGGCGCCGCATTTGACGGGAGCAGTTTAACGTCCTGGATGACTTGCGTCACCTGGGCTTCTTTGAGCTCCCCTGCGCTGAGCTGGTCTGGGAGCCATGCCGCAAGCACCAATACAAGCGACGCGATCGGCAAAACGACCCGGAGTTGGATATTCATGGCCGTATTTATATTCCATTCTCCACTACTTGTTAAGCCTTTTCTTGTGAACTCCAGAAGTCCAGCGCCTCAGATCGTTCCGACGAACAGAAGATCACTTTCAACCACGAAAAGCGAGTCCTAAATGAGCCCTGCCACGGCAATCCGATGAAAAATTTAACCTATCAACTGCGCGGATCTGGCGGCGTAGGAGTTTGAATACGAAGTCGCGACCGAGACCGCCTTCGCGCATGCGATCGTCAACGAAGCTGGATCGGTAGCGAGTTAGCGCTGTTTTCTTCGGCGTGTAAGAGGGCGGTCGCCGCTCTAAGTTGCTCGCTGCTGCCGAGCAGAAGCACGCTATCGCCTGGGCGGAGTTCTTCATCAGGGCCAGGATTGAGGACGCTGCTTCCGTCGCGTTCAATTCCAACGACACTGGCGCCAGTTTCGGATCGCAAACGTAATTCACCGATCAATTTGCCTGCTGCAGGCGAGCTAGGAGAGATCATAATCGATCTCAGTGATGCGGCGCTTAACAACGAAGGTAACGCCGGGGAAGGCATCGAATGCCTGGGCGCAGGCGGCTGGGACAGAGTTTCGCGCAGAGCGACCTGACCTTTTGCGTAGATTCGAATTGCCAAACGTCTCAGAAGAATCGCACCGGCGATGGCGATCAACGCCAGCACGAGAAAGACGTTCCGGGATGGCAAAATCGTCGAGCTAAGCATTAAGATGAGCAACGCCAGCGCAATACAACCAAGCGCAAGGATCGTATTACTCACGATTGCGCGGAGCGTTACCGTTTGCGCTCCCGCCGCCGATCTGGTCACACTAACCTCCGAGAGTAGCATCGAGAGCGCTTGCAGCTTACGGAAAATTGCAATCAGAATTGGCAGGCTGAACAACATTGCGCCTAACCAAAGCAGCGCCTTTACGCCATTATCACCCCCGGGCAGGTAAGGCCAGACTGCCGGAAATCGCGGCCGAAAATAAGCTGCGGCGATGAAAATAGCAGTCACCAGAATGAGATTCAGTCCGATCTGCCAGCCCAGCTTCCTAACAAATCTAAAAGGCACATTTCCGCTTCCGTTTTGTCCGAGAGCGCCAACCCAACGCGTGTAGAGGCCGAGATAGTTTTTCAGCAAAGGGGGCGCGGTTCGATCAAACACGCCGACCAACGCATCTGAGCTCTTAATGAGATAAGGCGTGATCATTGTCGTAAGCCCGGAGACGGCGACGGCGACTGGGTACAGGAATTCACTGGTCACATTCAAGCTCAGTCCTAGCGAAGCGATGATGAAGGAAAACTCCCCGATCTGCGCCAATCCCATGCCTACGCGCAGGGATGTGCGCATATCGTTCCCGGCTACGAATGTGCCCACGGAACAGGTGATCGCTTTGCCCAAGATAACCACGACCGTGATCAGCAAAATTGGCATCGCGTGTTGCCAGATAAGCGCTGGGTTGATCAATAATCCAATGGAAACAAAGAAAACCGCGCTGAATATGTCGCGCACCGGCGTCATGAGCGTCTCGATACGACCGATTTGCCTGGCTTCCGCTACGATGGTCCCAATCAGAAAAGCGCCCAGGGCGACGCTGTAGTTCAGTTTCACCGCCAGCAGTGAGACGCCAAAACAAAGTCCCAGAACACTTACCAAAAGCATTTCGTTGCTTTTAAATTTCGCGACGTAATTGAGCAGTCGCGGGACAATGATCAGACCCGCAACGAATAAAGTAACGAGGAATGAACCGAGCTTGATCACGGTGATGGCAACATCCCCGGCCGAGAACGAGCCCGAGGTTGCGAAGCCAGAGAGCAATGCAATCATGACAATGGCGAGAATGTCTTCGACGATCAGGATGCCGAAAATCAGCGCCGCGAATTTCTCCTTTGTTTTGCCGAGGCCTTGGAGCGCTTTAACGATGATTGTTGTGGACGAGATTGAGAGAATCGCACCGAGAAAGATGCAATCCATCGTGCCCCAGCCAAAAGCGCGACCGACCCAGTAACCAGCCCACACCATGACCACAATTTCAGACGACGCAGCGATCAAAGCAGTCGCGCCGACCTCACGGAGTTTTCCGAGAGTGAACTCGAGGCCGAGCGAAAACATTAAGAAAATGATTCCCAGCTCGGACAACGTTTGAATTGTGTGCTCGTCCGAAATGAGCGGAAAGGGCGGCGTGTGCGGACCGATTATTACACCGGCGAGAATATAGCCCAGCACGACAGGC